>JAJZBP010000190.1 GCA_021798855.1 Bacillota bacterium | reverse complement strand
GTCCAGGGACACGCCGAGGTCAGGGCGGTTTTCAAGGTGCCCAAGATCGGCGCGGTGGCCGGCTGTTACGTCAACGACGGGAAGATCAACAAAAACGCCGTGCTGCGGGTCGTCAGGGACGGCAAGGTCGTCAACGAAGGCCGGATCGCTTCCCTCAAGCGATTCAAGGACGACGTTAAGGAAGTCGCTACGGGTTTCGAGTGCGGAATAGGTTTGGAAAGGTTCGGGGATGTAAAGGAAGGGGACGTTCTGGAGGCCTTCGTCATGGAAGAAACCAGCAGGAGCTGAGCCGCTTTGTTTGTGGGAACGGCCAGAGTTGTCCTCCGGTTGTGCGGGGCTCCCTCCTTGAAAGACAAGCGACGGGTGGTCAGAAGCGTCCTGGATCGGGTGCGCAACCGCTTCCACAGTTCGGTCGCCGAAGTGGAGGAACAGGACAACCATAACCTGGCGGTGCTGGGGATCGCCTTTGTCTCCTCGAACCGGGTGTTGTTGGAAAGACTGTTGGGGGAGATGGAGGGGTGGACCGCAGCCAACGCGGAAGCGGAGCTGTTGGAATTCCAGACGGAGATCGTGAAGTTTCGGGGTTGTTAAGAGGGATGGGGGGGCGGAGGAAAATTGGGAGCAAACCGCGCGGCCAGGGTGGGCAGGGCCATCAAGGAAGAAATGGCCGGACTGCTGCGCAGTCTGCGGGATCCCAGGATCGGTTTTGCCAGCATCGTTGACGTGGAGACGTCGGCCGATTTGCGTTACGCCAAAATTTACGTCAGCGTGTACGGCGACCAGGAAGCGGCCGCGGAAACCATCCGCAGCTTGGATAAAACCAGCGGCTTCCTGCGGGGAGAGATCGGACGGAAACTGGGGCTGCGTTACGCCCCCGAAATAAGCTTCCACCTGGACCAGACCATCGCCAAGGGGGCCAGGATCCAGGAACTCCTGCGGGAAACCGTGGAAGGGGGCGAGCGGGGCGGTGGATGAAGTGTTGGAGGTTTTCCGGCGGGGTAGCAGGTTTCTCTTGTTGTTGCATCTGCTGCCGGATGGTGACAGCATCGGTTCAACCTTGGCCCTGATGGCCGGGCTGGAGAAGATGGGCAAAGAGGTCACCGTATGCAGCCACGACGCGATCCCGGCCTGCTACCGGTTCCTGGCGGGCAGCGCCCGGGTGGTGGGTTGGGAAAGGGTGACCGGAAGCTATGACGCCGCCGTCCTGCTGGATTGCGGCGATCTTTCCATGGCCGGAGGCTTGGAGCGGATTGCGCCATTTACCCAAACGGTCATGAACCTGGACCACCATGCCACCAACTCGGGTTACGGCGACGTGGTTTACCTGGTTCCCGAGGCGGCGGCGGCGGGGGAACTGGCCCACCGGATCCTCGGGGGTCTGGGGGTGCCGCTGGATGCGGGAATGGCGACCTGCCTTTACACCGCTCTGGTTTGCGACACCGGATCCTTTCGCTACAGCAACACGAACGGCAAGACCCACCGTTTGGCGGCGGACCTGGTGGACGTCGGAGTCGAGGTGGCCCGGGTGAATGAGGAACTTTTCGAGAATCGCTCCAAGGAGGCGCTCGATCTGCTGGGGATCGGCCTGGGGAGGTTGCGGGTTGGCGCAGGCGGCCGCCTGGCCTGGACGACCATCACCGAGGAAGACATGGCCGCCGCCGGCGCCGGGTTGGCCGACAGCGAGGGAATAATCAATTATCCACGCTCCCTGAGGGGAGTCGATCTGGCCATGCTGTTTCGGGAAAACGGAAACGGCGGGGTGAAGGTGTCTTTTCGTTCCCGGGAGGGCGTGGACGTCGCCGAACTGGCCAAGCAATTCGGCGGCGGCGGGCACGCCAAGGCGGCCGGGTGCGTTCTGAACGGCTCTTTGTCCGAGGTGCAGGAGGTGATCCTGGAGGCGGCCGCCAGGGTGGTGGGAGGCCGGTGAAGTCCCCGCATGGGGTTTTGAACCTGCTCAAGCCTCCGGGTCCCTCTTCCAACGCCGTGGTGCAAAGGCTCCGCCGGCTGCTGTCGGCGGGCAAAGCCGGACATGCCGGAACGCTGGACCCACCGGCGGCCGGAGTCTTGGTCATCCTCCTGGGCAGGGCCACCCGCATCGCCGAATGTTTGGTGAGTGAGGAAAAGTCCTACCGGGTGGAGATAACCTTCGGCTTAGGCACCCACACTTACGACGCCGCGGGTCGGGTGACCGAGAGAAGCGAGGCATCCTGGCTGACGTCCGAACGGTTGGAGGCGGTGCTGCCAGGATTCCGGGGCTGGATCCGGCAGACACCGCCCCCGGTGTCTGCCGTCAAAATAAACGGGGAGCGGCTCTACCGGCTGACCAGGCAGGAGAGGGAGATATCGGTCGCACCCAGGCAGGTAAACATAAAAAGTTTGCGCCTTTTGTCTTTCCGCGGGGGGGGGCATCCGGTGGCGATGTTGGATTTGACCTGTTCCAAGGGAACCTACGTTCGGTCCCTGGCCCATGATTTGGGGAAGACACTGGGGACGGGAGCCCATGTTTCCTTCCTCCTGCGGCTGGCCGTCGGCGACCTGCGCTTGGAGGAAGCGGTGACCGTGGAGGAGGTCGAGGAAGCGGCGGTGCGGGGCAACCTGCCCGATCTGATTCGACCGCTGGAGCAGGTTCTGGGTTTTTTGCCGGAGATCCGCCTCGGGCCGGCGGAGGTGGCCGGGGTGATTTGCGGGCGGGCGCCGCGGGATCTGGACGTCAGGGGGGGCGACGGTTGGCTGAGGCTCGCGGACTTGGACGGCCGGGTGGTTGCCCTCGGCAGGTCGGAGGGGGAAGAGGGGGGCGTGCGATTGGCCAAGGTATTTCCACCGGAGGAGGTGGGTCGGGGGCGGTGAAACCGGGGGCGAAGACGGCGGCCGTCATCGGCTTCTTCGACGGCGTTCACCTCGGGCATCGGGCGCTTTTGCGGCGTCTTTTGGAGGTCTCCCGGGAGAGGGGATTGACGCCGGCGGTGATCACCTTCGATCCGCACCCGGCGGCGGTGCTGCGGCCGGCCGAGGCTCCTTTGCTCCTGACCACGCCGGCGCAAAAAGAGGCGCTTTTGCGCGTGGCGGGAGTGGCCGAGGTGGTGCACCTGCCCTTTGACCGGAAACTGGCCGGCCTTTCCCCGAGGGAATTTGCCCATTTGCTGGTTGCCGACTTCGACGTCGCCTGGGTGGGAATCGGCTTCAACTTCCGCTTTGGGGCGGGAGGAGCGGGACGTCCCGAAACCATGGGCAAACTGGGGAACCAACTGGGGTTCGAGGTGGAAGTATTGCCCTCACAGCAGGTGGCGGGGAGGGTCGTCTCCAGCAGTTTGATCCGCCGGGTGCTCGGGGCCGGGCGGGTGGAGGAGGCGGCTGCCTTGTTGGGGCGGTTCTATTCGGTGCGCGGCACCGTGGTCAAAGGCGACGGGAGGGGTCGAACCATCGGTTTTCCCACGGCCAACGTGGACGTGTCCCCCGGGCAACTCATGCCCAGGTCCGGTGTTTACGCGGTTCGGGTGGTTATGGATGACGGAGAGTGGCCGGGAGCGGCCAATTTGGGCGTCCGCCCCACTTTTATAGCACGGGAGCCGCCCCCGGCGGCGAACTGGGCGTCGGGGGGTTCGGCGACGGTCCTCGACGTCACCGGTGACGCCTGCGCCACGCTCCAGGCGACGGGCGTATGTACGCAGACGAACCCCACCTTCGGCGGCGGGGAGCGTCCTCGGCTCGAGGTGCACCTGATCGGCTGGCAGGGAAATCTTTACGGGCGGGATCTGGAGGTGACCTTCCGCCGCCGTTTGCGGGCGGAAAAGGCATTTGCTTCGGCGAACGAATTGAGCCGGCAGTTGGGCGAGGACGTCAAAGCGGCAAAGGCCTGTTTGGGGGTCGGTGACGAATCCAGCGGGACCGGGGGCTAGGTGGGCAAGCGGTGCATTGTCCGCAGGTTGTCCGAACAGGCGGCGCGTTGTCCGTCCGCGCGTCCGCGCGTTTGGGTTTAATTGCGCGAAAGGGCACCAAGTGCTAAAATAGGCGAGGCCGTTTGGTTCCGGGTCGGCGCCGGCGCGCGGGTGGGGCGCGTGCCTCCCGGTGTCCGGCGGGGCGGAACGGGGGCAATCCGGCGGACGCGGGCATCCTCCAAAGGGCCGGGCGGGAATTCGATCGAAGGGAGGGGATAATACTAATGTCGTTGGAGAAAGCCAAGAAGCATGCGATCATCGACAACTTTAAACTGCATGATTCGGACACGGGTTCACCGGAAGTTCAAATAGC
>JAJZBP010000189.1 GCA_021798855.1 Bacillota bacterium | reverse complement strand
TTAAACACCCCATCCAGGGGCTCTGGTGAAAAAAACCCATCTGCGTCGTTGCCCACTGTTGGTTGAGAACGGCAAGCTGAACCCCTCCATTTCCAAGGAAGGAACGGCAAGCCGTTCCTTGAACCCGGGAACCTTCCCCTCATGCCATCGGCGTGTGGGTCCCCTTCAGGCGAGGAGGGAGGGGCACCTATTGCATCTGGACCTTTTTGCCCAGAGCCAGCCATCCACGGTTCACGCTGGCTTACCACCAGACTCCACCCATAGACAAGGTGACCAAATCCCCCTACCCTACCACTGAAAGGGATAATAGCATAGTTCAATGCGCAGCGTCAACCTTTTGGGCCGGTCTGGGCAAGTCCCCCGGCGGGATTCGTTCCCCTCAAATCGTCCCGCCCTCCCGCTCCAGTTCCGCCAAAAACTCCGCCCGCGTCCGCGCCCCGAGATTCCCCTGCTCCCGCCGGCGCACGGCCACCGTCCCCTCCGCCGCTTCCCGGTCGCCCACCACCAGGACGTAGGGGACCTTCTCCAACTGGGCGTCGCGGATCTTGGCGCCCATCTTCTCGTCGCGGGCATCCACCTCGACGCGCCACCCGGCCCCGGCCAGTTCCCGCTCCACCTCCGCCGCGTAGGGCAGGTGCCGGTCGGCCACGGTGACCACCTTGACCTGCAAAGGCGAAAGCCACAGCGGAAAGGCCCCGCCGTAGTGCTCGGTCAGGATCCCGATGAATCGCTCCATCGAACCCATCACCGCCCGGTGGATCATCACCGGCCGCTCCAGCCCCCCGCCCGCCGCCGAGTAAACCAAATCGAACTTCTGCGGCAGTTGCCAGTCCAGTTGCACAGTGGCGCACTGCCACTTCCGGCCTAAAGAATCGGTGACCACGAAATCCAGCTTTGGCCCGTAAAAAGCCCCGTCTCCCGGATTGAGCTGGAACGGCTTCCCGGCGGCCTCCAGGGCCGCCGCCAACGCCGCCTCCGCCTTGTCCCAAAGGGCCGGCTCGCCCATGCAGTCCTCCGGACGGGTGGAGAGCTTGATCTCGTAGTCCATCCCGAAGGCCCCGTAAATCTGCTCGATGATGGCCAGAATGTCGCCGATCTCCGATTGGATCTGGTCCTCGGTCACGTAGATGTGGGCGTCGTCCTGGACGAAGCCGCGCACCCGAAAGAGGCCGTGCAGGGTGCCCGAGCGCTCGAAGCGCGCCAGTTGGCCGTACTCGGCGTAGCGCAGGGGCAGCTCGCGGTAGGAGCGCACCCGCTCCTTGAAGAGGAGGCAGGCACCGGGGCAGTTCATCGGCTTGACCGCGAACTGCTCCTCTTCCTTCTCGAAGGCGTACATATTGTCCCGGTAGTGGTCCCAGTGGCCGGAGCGTTTCCACAGGTCCAGGCCCATGATCGGCGGCGTCCGCACCTCCCGGTAACCGTGGGCGGCCTGAATCCGCCGCGACATCCCCTGCAAAAGGTCGTAAAGGACGACCCCCTTGGGGTGCCAAAAGCAAAAGCCCGGCGCCTCCTCGCGGAAACTGAACAGGTCCAACTCCGGCCCGAGCTTGCGGTGGTCCCGCCGCTTGGCCTCCTCCCGGCGCCAGAGGAAGGTCTCCAGTTCCTCCCGGCCCGCGAAGGCCGTCCCGTAAATCCGCTGCAACATCGGGCGCTGCTCGTCGCCCCGCCAATAGGCCCCGGCCAGGGACAAAAGCCGGAAGGCCCCCACGCCGCCGGTGCTCGCCAGGTGCGGACCGGCGCAAAGGTCGGTGAATTCCCTCTGATGGTACAGCGTGATTGGGGCTGCCTGCGGCAGGTCGGCGATCAGCTCCAGCTTGTAGTCCTCGCCGCGCTCCCGGAAAAGCCGCGCCGCTTCTTCCCGGCCCACTTCCTGCCTCTCCAAGGCGTAGTCGGCGGCGATGACCGCTTTCATCTCGGCCTCGATCTTCTCCAGGTCCTCGGGGACCAGGGGCCGGGGCGGGTCGATGTCGTAGTAGAAGCCGTCCTCGATGGCCGGACCGATCCCCAAACGCACCTGCGGGTAAAGCCGCTTCACCGCCTGGGCCAGGACGTGGGCCGCGGTGTGGCGCATGGTCTGCAGTTCCGTTTGCGTCGGTTGGGGCGCTTTGGCTTCGGCCAAAAACGATGCCTCCCACAAAAAAATTCCGTCCATAAAGCGCGGCGCGGGCGGCGCGCGGACGGCTTGCTCGCTGTCTTTATTTTAGCGAACCTGGGCCGGCGGTGTCAACTTTCCGCTCCCCTGTGTAAATTCGAGCATTCCCTCATTGAACTACGATACTGTTTTGCAGGAACATTGCACCTGGGCGCGAATATACACCCATGCCACCAATATTTTTCCGAACCTTTCCCCATTTTTCATGTTTTCCCAAGGGGCTGAACAAGCGCAAAAAGGCGGCGAGGAACTTGCAGGAAACCGTCCCCGAAATTCCATCCGGGCGGCGTTGGCCGGCGAGGATTTTGTCCCTCTCCCTGAGTTTCCTGCTGGCGCCGCTGTTTTTCGGGTGGCTGGGTTCGGGGGGCCTGGCCGCCGCCTGTTGCACGGCGCCAACCGGTGTCGATTTCTCACCCAACACGCCCACGGCCGGGGCGTCGTCCACTTGGGCGGTGACCTTCGAAACCAGTGCCACCGGCGGCGGCGTGGCGCCGGGAGACAACATCGAAATCGGCTTTACCGTGGGAAGCAACGTCTACGTCTTTCCGACGACGCCGGCCGACGTCTACGTCAACGGGCAGGTTGTTTCCGCCATGACCAACACCGTCGGCAGCGGGGGCGACCAAATCGACATCACCGATCCCGCCGGGGTGACCGTGGTAAACTCCGCGCAGGTTAACGTGGTCGTTCACGAGGTGACCAACCCGCCGGCGGGCACTTACCCGGCCGGCGACTTTTGGGTGATGACCACCAAGGACAACTCGTCGGCCGAGCCCGCCGGCGGGCTGACCTTCACCGGCGGAACGGTTGGTCCGCCGACCCGGCTGGCCTTCACGACCGAGCCGGGCGGCGGAACCGGGGGCACGGCCTGGGCCACCCAGCCCGCGGTGACCGTGGAGGACGCCAACGGCAACACGGTGACCAGCGGGACCTACGCGGTCACCGTGGGCGTCGGAACCAACCCCGGCGGCGGGATCTTGACCTGTACGGCGAACCCGGTGGACACCGTTTCCGGGGTGGCCGACTTCACCGGCTGTCGCATCGACAAGGCGGGCGCGGACTACACCCTGACGGCCACGGCCGCGCCCACGGGACTGACCGCCGCCACCAGCGGCTCCTTCAACGTCGCCGCCGGATCGGCCGCCCAAATTCAGGTCGCGGCCTCGCCCTTGACCGTCGCCGCGGACAACTCCACCACGTCCACGGTCACCGCCGGCGTCTACGACGCCGAAGGCAACCCGGTGTCCGGGGCCACGGTGTCCTTCTCCAGCACCCTGGGCACCCTGGGCGCGATCTCGGCGACCACCAACGGCTCCGGCCTGGCCACCGACACCATAAAATCGGACCAAGTCGGCACGGCCACGGTGACCGCCTCCTCCAGCAGCCTTGCGCCGGCCACGGCCGCCGTCACTTTCACCTGGACGGTCCCCACCATAACCTCCCTGAGCGTCTATGCCGGGCCGGCTTGGGGGGGGCCGGTGACCATCACCGGCACCGGCTTCACCGGGGCCACCGCCGTGTACTTCGGCCCGGTGCTGGAGACGACGTATGAAGTCGACTCCAGCACCACCATCGGCGTCTGGACGTCGGGGGGGCACGGTCAGGTGGACGTGGTGGTCTACGGACCCGGCGGCGAAAGCAACGCGGCGGTCTTTTCCTACCTGCCAACCGTCTCGGGGCTTTGGTTCCAGGGTTCCGGCAATCCCGCGGGAGGCACTCAGGTCACGATCGAGGGCAACGGTTTCACCGGGGCCACCGCCGTGGACTTCGGCGCGAACGCCGCCGCCGGTTTCACCGTTTATTCGGACGGCAGCATTGGGGCCGTATCTCCCGCGGGGAGCGGCACGGTGCCCGTGGTGGTCTACGGGCCGACCGGGCGCAGCGACACCGCCCTCACCGGGCAAAACGAGTTCAGTTACCTCCCGTCCGTGGATTGGCTGAGCCAAACGCATGGCCCGCCGGCTGGTGGCCCGGCGGTGACCATCCTCGGCGCCAACTTTACGCCGGGCTCCACCGCCGTGGACTTCGGCGCCGGCAACCCCGCCGCCGACGTGCAGGTGGTCAACGACGGTGAGATCACCGCCACCGCGCCCGCCGGCAGCGGCGCGGTGAACGTGACGGTGACCACGCCCGGGGGAAC
>JAJZBP010000188.1 GCA_021798855.1 Bacillota bacterium | reverse complement strand
ATGCATGAGGACAATGATCCCGTTCCCGGCCTTTTTCAGCACCCTGGACACCATGTCCGCCGGAGTGGTGGAGGGGCGCCAGTCGATGGTATCCGCGGTCCACATGACGGTGGTATAACCGAGGGATGATGCCGCCGCAAGGACGGATGGGCTCAGTTCCCCGTAGGGTGGAGCGTACAGGTGGGGGCGTACACCGGTAACCGCCTCGATGGTCCGGGCCGCCTTTTCCATTTCCGCCCGGTTGGCTTCGGTGGACAGGGCGGCCACGTGCAGGTGGTGGTAGCCATGACTGCCGATCTCCTGGCCGGCCTCGACCAGCAATTTCGCTTCCAACGGGTTTTCCTTCACCCAGCGCCCGCTGGGGAAGAAGGTGATCTTGGTTCCGTGCTCGCGCAGGATGGCCAGGATTTGCGCAACGTATTGGGTTCCCCAATCGATGTTGCAGGCCAGGGCCACTCGCGGGTAGCGTGGATTGCCGCGGTAGACCGCTCCGGGCGGTTTGTCGAAAGCCTTGGCCCAAGTCCACGGCACGACGACCGCAACGACCAGTAACAAAAACCAAAGCCGCCGGGGAAGCCGCCAAACGAAAAACAAAGCATTCGCCCCCTTGCGGCAATCCTATGCCTGGGTGGGGCAAGCCATGTCACCCACGTGGCCGAAAAATGACGGCCATCAGAAAACCAAAGACGATTCCCGCTTTTAAACCGGCCGCCGTCGCCCGCAGGCCGCCGGTGAAAATCCCCAAAAACCCCTGCGCCCTGACATCTTCCAAGACTCCCTGCACCAGGGCATGGCCGAAACCCGGGAGCGGCACCAGGGCTCCCGCCCCCGCGAACTTGACCAGGGGAGCATACACGCCCAAGCCGCTGGCCAAGGCCCCCAGGACCACGAACAAAACCATGACCACGGCCGGGGTCAATTTGCCCAGATCCAGCACCAACTGGGCCAGAGCGCACATGGCGCCCCCAACCCCAAAAGCGATCAGGTAACTTTCCACGACTATGCTCCTTCAACGGTCACCGCGTGAGCGATCCCGGGAATGGTTTCACCCTGTTGGAAGGTCAGGGGGCTATGCAAGGAACCGGTTCCGGCAAATAGGATGCGTTGCAGTTTCCCGGTGGCCAGGCGCGGGTAGAGGTCGCCGCCGAACACCACCGCCGAACAGGCGGCCCCGCTGCCGCCGCAATCCACATCCGGGACACCGTCGAAAATCCGGACCCCACAGTCCACCAGTTTTGCTCCGGGACGGTATCCGTCCTGCTCCAACAGTTCGCCGGCCAATTGGAGACCATGCCGGCCCAGATCGCCGGTCACCACCAGGTCGTAGTCGGCCAACGTCGTCCGTGTGCCCCGCAGGTGGCGCCGGATGGTGTCAACCGCGGCCGGAGCCATGGCCGCACCCATGTTGTTTGGGTCCTTCAGCCCATGGTCGATGACCCTGCCGAAGGTGACGTCGGTTATCCGCACCCCCGCTTCTCCACCGCTCAGAACCATCGCCCCGGCGCCGGTAACCGTCCATTGGGAGGCCGGAGAACGTTGCACCCCGAGTTCCGTCGGGTACCGGTATTGCCTTTCGGCGGTGTCGTGATGGCTGCTGGTCACCACGGCGCCTTTGCCGACCTTGCCCCCGTCAATGAGGATGGCCAGGAGGCCGATACCTTCGGCGTAGGTGGCGCAGGCGCTGGAAAGTCCGATGGCCGGTATTCCGAGGTTCCGCGCGGCGAAATTGAAGGAAATGAGTTGGTTGAGCAGATCCCCGCCCACCAGGACATCCAAATCCGCAGTGTCCAAAGCGGCCTTGCGCAGGGCTGTTTCCACCGCTTCGGCCAGAAAAGCGCACTCCGCTTTCTCCCAGGTGGCGGCGCCCTCCAGATCGGTCGCCTTCACCCGGTCAAAGCTCTTGCCCAGAGGCCCCAAACTCTCTTTGGGACCCACGACCGTTCCCGCCCCCATCAGGACGACCGGCCTTGCCAATTTGTAAGTGCCTTCCCCCACCCGACTCATTCCCCTTCGCCACCCACCTTAGCGGTGGAGCGTTCCGGCCGCCCAAAACACGATGCCCACCAGGAAAGCCGTCGTCGCGCCGAACACAATCACCGGACCGGCGATGGTGAAAAGCCTGGCCCCCAACCCAAGAATGAACCCCTCCCGCCTGGCCTCCATGGCCGCCGAGGTAATCGAATTGGCGAAACCGGTGACGGGAAGGGCGCTGCCCATTCCCGCCAGTTTGCCCAAACGGTCGTAGACTCCGACACCGGTAAAGATACTTCCCAAGAAGACCATGATGATCGAGAGGGGAGCGGCGGCCGTCTTCGGGGTGTAACCCACGGTCAGGAGAAAGTTGAATACCCCCTGTCCCAGCGCGCAGATGGCTCCGCCCACCAGGAAAGCCACCAAAAGATTCCGGGCGAGCGGGCGTTTCGGTTCCGTCTGCCTGGCCCGTCGGCGGTAATTCAAATGCTCTTCATCAGTTTCCCTCGTTTGCGAATCCACCAGTTTACCCTCCAAACCAACGACCCTCGTCTTTGGCGAAATCGGCGGGCTCCGACCGGAGCGGCGGGGGCGCCCAAACCGGGCACGTCCCCTTCCCGCCCGGTGCGGATTCCGCTCTCCTCTCCCGCCGGACGCCCGTCAGCGACGCTCCGCCTCAACACCGAAAGCCACCTTCACGTTGGCCCGGTATCCCACGATCTGTCCCTGGGACACCGAAGCGGTCCAATTGGCCACCTCCACCCCGTTGATGTTGCGGACGGTCTTGGAAGCCTCGCTGACCGCGTTTTGCACGGCATCCTGCCAGCTATTTTTGGATTCCCCCACCAGTTCCACCACTTTGGCGATGGTCATCTTCCCTTCCACCCCCTTCCATCAAGTTCTTCATGGTGAAGGCCGCCCCTTCGCCCTTCATGCTCAAGGATACCGCGCCCGCCCAAATGGGAAATCCGTGCGGTGAGACCAGCACCTTCCTCTCTGCCAACGGCCCACCCCTTTCCACGCGGTGTGGACCAACCGGTCCGGGACGCGGGCCTTATCCCGACATAATCGCAACGGCCACCGGTTGGTTTCCATCCGCCTCACGGATTTTAATTATTTCCGAGTGATCGGGCAAAAATTCGCCGCCGTCTTTCATGATTTTTCCACTGTTTTTCCGCCGGCCATGGCGCCCCGGCGCACCGAACCGGCGCCCGGGGGCTGCTTCGGCGGTCGCCTGCCCCCCGAACATGCCGGAAGGTCGCTTCGGCGAACCTTAACATATTCCCGACAGTAAACTCGCTTTTTACCTTTTCATCTTGACAATTTTGTTTTACTACCACACAATGATTATTGTGAAAATTCTTCAATAAAGGGAGGCAAGGCTCATGAACCTGTTGGAGGGCATCCGCAACGATGCCCTGGATTTTGGCCAACCGGTGTCCCTGTATCGTTCCACGGGGCGGGAGGTGGATTGGATCGGCAGCCTGCAGGACACCATCTTCCACTGCAACGCTTATCTTTTGCGCTCGGGAAAACAGACTTATTTGATTGACCCGGGGGGACGGGAACATTTTCCCCAGGTGAGGGACCGGGTGTCCAAACTGATGAAGCCATCAGAAGTCACCCATATCATCGTTCATCACCAGGATCCGGATCTTTGCGCTTCGATTCCCCTGTGGCTGGAGATCAACCCGGGGATTACGGTGCTGACCCATTCGCGGGCCGCGGTTCTGTTGCCCCACTACGGCTTTCCGTCCGAGCGGGTCACCCCCATCGACGGTGGGCAATTCACCCTGGCGGAGGGCGAATTGCATTTCATCCCGGCTCCATTCCTGCATTTTCCAGGAGCCTTCGCCACCTACGACACCACCACCGGCTTTTTGTTCAGCGGGGACATCTTCGCCGCCCTCTCCAGCGATTGGAAGCTGGCGGTGGAAAACCTGGACGAGCACCTGGGGTTGATGGAGCTTTTTCACATCGACTACATGGCCAACAACCGCGCCGCCCGTGGCTTTTTGGACAACCTGGGCGACCGCCGGGTGAGCGCGATCCTGCCCCAGCACGGCTCGATCATCAGACAGGCCGACGTGGGCGCCGCCTTTTCGTGGTTGCGTGAACTGCCCTGCGGCCTTGACATCATCTATGCGGATTGAGGAGGGGTGGTGGGTGCATTGGCCGTCGATTACGCGAAGATTGTTGAGGCCCACGCCAAGCGGGCCATGTTGCTCTACAAGAAAAACCAGGACGATTTGTGTCGCCTGGCCGGATTCAGGATCGCCGCCGACGGAACGAACAACGCCCGCTCGAAGGAGGATGTCCTGC
>JAJZBP010000187.1 GCA_021798855.1 Bacillota bacterium | reverse complement strand
TGAGGTGCGCCCGGGCGACATCCTGGTGGGCAAGGTCACACCCAAGGGGGAGACGGAACTCACCGCCGAGGAACGCCTGTTGCGGGCCATCTTCGGCGAGAAGGCCAGGGAGGTGCGCGACACTTCACTGAGGGTTCCCCACGGAGAAAGCGGCATCGTCGTTGACGTCAAAGTGTTTTCCCGGGAACAGGGGGACGAACTGGCTCCGGGTCTAAACCACCTGGTCAGGGTTTACGTGGCCCAGAAACGCAAGATTTCCGAAGGGGACAAGATGGCGGGGCGCCACGGCAACAAGGGGGTAGTCGCCAAGATCCTCCCCGAGGAGGACATGCCCTTTCTGCCCGATGGTACGCCGGTGGAGATCGTCCTCAACCCGCTCGGGGTTCCTTCCCGGATGAACATTGGACAGATCCTGGAAACCCACCTCGGTTGGGCGGCGCAGGGTTTGGGCCTGCGGGTGGCCACTCCCGTCTTCGACGGGGCGCGGGAGGCTGAAGTGGTGGAGTTCCTGAACAAGGCCGGTCTGAACGCGGACGGCAAGACCATCCTTTACGACGGAAGACTGGGAGAGCCATTCGACAATCCGGTCACGGTGGGCCGTGTCTACATGCTGAAACTGGCCCACCTGGTGGACGACAAGATGCACGCGCGTTCCACCGGACCCTACTCATTGGTGACCCAACAGCCTCTGGGGGGCAAGGCCCAGTTCGGTGGCCAGCGATTTGGGGAGATGGAAGTTTGGGCACTGGAAGCCTATGGGGCGGCCTACACCCTGCAGGAACTCCTGACCGTCAAGTCGGACGACGTTTCGGGCAGGGTGCACACCTACGAAGCCATCGTCAAGGGGGACAACATCCCCGAACCCGGGGTCCCCGAGTCTTTCAAGGTTTTGATCAAGGAATTGCAGAGCCTGGGGTTGAACGTACGGGTGCTTTCCGACGGCCAGGAGGAAGTGGAGATCAAAGAGGTGGACGACGACACCTCCGACATGGAGCGGGAACTTGGTTTGCCGGTGGCCGAGGATCGGGTGGCCTACATCAACGAGGAGCCGGAGGAGGACGAAATCCCCGCAGAGGAATTCTTCCTTTCCAAGGTGGTCGGAGCGGCCAGCGAGGATGAGGAGGATCTGGAAGAGGAATAAAGCTGCCGGAAACGACGGAGCTCACCGTTCCCAAGCCGGCGCGGCAGCGCCCCCAACCGAAAGGGGAGGATAAGTGGATGTTGGACGTCAACAACTTCGACTCGATGCAGATCAGCCTGGCCTCGCCCGAACAAATCCGCGAGTGGTCCAAGGGTGAGGTTAAAAAGCCCGAAACCATCAATTATCGCACCCTCAAACCCGAACGGGAAGGGCTTTTTTGCGAGAAGATTTTCGGGCCCCAGCGGGATTGGGAGTGCCACTGCGGAAAATACAAACGGGTGCGCTACAAGGGGATCGTCTGCGACCGTTGCGGGGTGGAGGTGACCCGGGCCAAGGTGCGGCGGGAGCGGATGGGGCACATCGAATTGGCCGCCCCGGTCTCCCATATCTGGTACTTCAAGGGGATTCCCAGTCGCATGGGGCTGCTCATGGACATGTCCCCCCGGCACCTGGAGAAAATCCTCTATTTCGCCTCCTACGTGGTCATCGACCCGGGCACCACGCCCCTGATGGAGAAACAACTCCTTTCGGAGAACGAATACCGGGAGTACCGGGAACGCTACGGCGGCGCTTTCAAGGCGGGAATGGGCGCCGAGGCGGTCAAGAAACTCCTGGAAAACATCGAACTGGCCAGCCTTTCGGACAGCCTGCGGGAGGAGGTTCGTGTCGCCAGTGGGCAGCGCAAGATCAGGGCCACCCGCCGGCTGGAGGTGTCCGAGGCTTTCCTCAAGTCGGGCAACCGGCCCGAATGGATGATCATGGACGTCATTCCGGTCATCCCGCCGGAACTGCGGCCGATGGTCCAATTGGATGGGGGTCGCTTCGCGACTTCGGATTTGAACGACCTCTACCGCCGGGTGATCAATCGCAACAACCGGCTGAAACGTCTCCTGGACCTGGGCGCCCCCGACATCATCGTCCGCAACGAAAAAAGGATGTTGCAGGAGGCGGTGGACGCCCTCATCGACAATGGGCGGCGGGGACGTTCGGTCACGGGTCCGGGCAACCGTCCCCTGAAGTCCCTGAGCGACATGCTCAAGGGCAAGCAGGGGCGCTTTCGGCAAAACCTCCTGGGCAAACGCGTGGATTATTCGGGTCGTTCGGTGATCGTGGTGGGGCCCAAACTGAAGCTCCATCAGTGCGGGCTGCCCAAGGAAATGGCCCTGGAGCTATTCAAGCCCTTCGTTATGAAACAGTTGGTTGACCAGAACTTTGCCCATAACATTAAGTCGGCCAAGCGGATGGTGGAGCGCGCCCGCACCGAGGTTTGGGACGTGCTGGAGGAGGTCATCCGGGAGCACCCGGTGCTGCTGAACCGTGCTCCCACCCTGCACCGTTTGGGGATCCAGGCCTTTGAGCCCGTGTTGGTGGAAGGCCGGGCCATCCAGATCCACCCCCTGGTTTGCACCGCCTATAACGCCGACTTCGACGGCGACCAGATGGCCGTCCACGTTCCCCTTTCCTCCGAATCCCAGGCGGAGGCCAGGATCCTGATGCTCTCGGCCCACAATATCCTGAACCCAAAGGACGGCAAGCCGGTGGTCACCCCGACGCAGGACATGGTCCTGGGGTGCTACTACCTGACCCTGGAGCGGACGGGGGCCGAGGGCGAGGGCAAGTTTTTCAGCGACGTCAACGAGGCCATCCTGGCCTACGACGCCGGGGCGCTGAACCTGCACGCGCGCGTCACCGTCCAAATGGACGGCCGGTGGATGGGCTCCAGGCTCCCCACCGTTGGGGACGATGTCGGTTCGGGACAGAACGGCAAATGCACGCGTCTTTCGACCACGGTGGGGCGGCTCCTTTTCAACGAAAAGCTCCCCGCGGGCTTGGACTACCAAAACCGGGTCATCGACCGCAAGACCCTTTCGAGCCTGGTGGCGGTGTGTTACCGGCGTTATGGAACCCGCGAAACCTCCGACATGCTGGATGGGATCAAGGAACTCGGTTTCACCTTCGCCACCAAGGCGGGGACGACCATTGCCATGAAGGATATCCAGACTCCGGCGCCCAAGGCGGCTATCCTGGCGGCGGCCGAAAAGCGGGTCGACGAAGTGGAGGGTCAATACCGGCGGGGTTTCATCACCGGCGAGGAGCGATACCAGAAGGTGATCGACATTTGGAACGAGGCCAAGGAAGCGGTGACCAAGGCCATGATGGACGCCCTGGATCCCTTCAATCCCGTCTACATGATGGCCACCTCCGGCGCCCGCGGCAACATTCAACAGATCGCCCAGTTGGCCGGGATGCGGGGTCTGATGGCCGATCCCTCCGGGCGGATCATCGAGTTGCCCATCCGGGCCAGTTTCCGGGAAGGGCTGACGGTCCTTGAGTACTTCACTTCCACGCACGGGGCGCGCAAGGGTTTGGCCGACACCGCCCTGCGGACTGCCGACTCGGGTTATCTGACCCGGCGCCTGGTGGACGTGGCCCAGGACACCATCGTGCGGGACCAGGATTGCGGCGCCACCAGCGGCATCAGGGTCAGGGAGATCACCGACGGCAGCGCCGGGATCGAGGCGCTGTACGACCGGATCGTCGGGCGCACCGCCCTGGAGACGGTGACCGATCCGGCTTCCGGAGCAAGTATAGTGGAGGCCGGCGCGGAGATCACCGAAGAGGCGGCCAAACGGATCGAAGAATGCGGCATCAATGAGGTGGCCATTCGTTCCGTGCTGACCTGCCGCAGCCGTTACGGAGTTTGCATCAACTGCTACGGGCGCAACCTGGCCACGGGCAAGCCGGTGGAGGTGGGAGAAGCGGTGGGGATCATCGCCGCCCAGTCCATCGGGGAGCCGGGCACTCAGCTCACCATGCGAACCTTCCACACAGGTGGCGTCGCCGGACTGGACATCACCCAGGGGCTGCCCCGGGTCGAGGAGCTCTTCGAGGCCCGGATTCCCAAGGGCAAGGCCGTCCTCGCGGAGGCCGGCGGGCTGGTCGAGATCCTGCGCAAGGACGCCGGTCGCAAGGTGCGGGTGGCGAGCCGCGAGGAGTTCGACGCCGCGCACACGGTGGAGGCGGGATTGGAGCTGCTGCCGGAGATCGCCGAGGGCGCCCTGGTCGGCGAGGGCCAACTGCTGGCGGCGGGCACCCGGGATGGCAAGCCGGTTTCCCTGCAGGCCCGGATCGGGGGCCGAGTGGCGGAGGTGC
>JAJZBP010000186.1 GCA_021798855.1 Bacillota bacterium | reverse complement strand
GTCCGGTGGAGAGTGACGAGGAGGCGTCCAATTCGATCCGCCGCGCGCAGCAGCGGTGTCCCCGGTCACGGGGAGGGAGGGGAACCAAATTGCCCCCGCGAAGCGGATAAAAGGCCGAAGCGTCACTCCATGTTTGGCGACAGTCCTCGGTGCCTGCGCCACACGCTCGGTCCTTGGTGCCGCGAGCGGCGCCTGCGCCAAGCTGCGGGCGCCGGGCGAATGCCCGGCGCCGAACCCCACCTTCCCGCCGCGCACAGCAGCGGTCCGCTCGGCCGATGAGCGTTCTCCCCATTTCATGGGGGGGCTCCAATCTGACCAGATCCCGCCTTTATCGGTCTTCGAAGGCTTTATCAACAGATCCCCACGAAAATTTTTTGCTAAAAACCAAGCCTCTGTGGTAAGCTTGTTGAAAGCACGCTTCAACAAGGGGCTGGGAACTTTTTGAGCCCACGCAAACAGGCAAAGATCCTGTTGGCCGTCGTCGCCGCCGGGTTGATCCTGGTGACCGCCGGGTGCGGTCCGACCACGCCCGCGGGAAAATCGAACGACCACGGGCGGACCATCCGGGCGGTCGGCGCGGAAAGCCAATATGCGGACGTCATCCGCCAGATCGGTGGACGCTACGTTTCCGTTTCGTCCATCATGAACAACCCTTTCGCCGACCCCCACGCCTACGAGGCCAACACGGTGGACGCGGAATTGGTGGCCGCGGCCACCCTGATCGTCCAAAACGGCTCGGGTTATGACACCTTCATGGACCACCTGGAGGCCGCCTCCCCCAATCCCAAACGCGAGGTGATCACCGCCGCGGCGGCCCTTGGCTACAGGGGCTACGCCAATAACCCGCACCTTTGGTACAGGCGGGCGACCATGCCGCGGGTGGCGGCATTGGTGGAAGCCGACCTTTCCCGTATGGATCCGGCCCACGCCGACTATTTTCGGCGTCGCTTGGTGGCCTTCGACCGATCCCTGGGGACGTGGTACCGGATCCTGGCCGGGATCAAACAGTCGTTCCCGGGAGCGGCCGTCGCGGTGACCGAACCGGTGGGCGACTACATGTTGCAGGCGGCCGGTTTGACGATCAAGACCCCCTGGGCCTTTCAGTCGGCGATCATGAACGGTGTCGACCCTTCGCCGCAAGACATGCAGATCCAGGATAACCTGCTGCAGCAGCGCCGGGTCCGGTTTTTTTTGTACAACCGGCAGGTCACCGAAAGCGTAACGGTCAGCCTCCTGCAACTCGCCCGGAAAAACCACGTTCCGGTGGTGGGCATAGACGAGATCATGCCGCCCAAGCTCCATTACCAGAATTGGGTGGCCGGCGAAGCGACAGCCATGCAAAGGGCGCTGCAAAAAAGCGCCGGCGGGAAGACGGCATGAGCGCCATCCCGGTGTTGGAAGTCGAAGGCCTCTCGGTGACCCTGGGCGGCCGGACGGTTCTGGACGAAATCAACATTCGGATTCAACCCGGACAATTCATCGGCCTGATCGGTCCAAACGGGGCCGGGAAGACCACGTTGCTGCGGGTGATCCTCGGCCTGATCAAACCGGACCGGGGAACGGTCAGGATCGCCGGTGGAACGTCGCGCGGTGGGAAGCCGCGCGGCGGAAACCGGTTCATCGGGTACGTGCCGCAAAAACTGCACCTCGATCCGGACGCGCCTTTGCGCGGGCGTGATCTGGTGGCGCTGGGGCTGGACGGCGACCGTTGGGGCATTCCCTTCCCGAGCCAACGGCGGCACCGGCGCATCGATGAGGGTCTGGCGGCGGTGGATGCCCTAGCGTTCGCCGACAAGCCGGTGGGACGGTTGTCGGGGGGAGAACAGCAGCGTTTGACCATCGCCCAAGCCCTGTTGACCGATCCCAAACTCCTGCTCTTGGATGAACCCCTTTCCAACCTGGACATCCGCAGCGTCCACGAAGTGGTCCGGCTCATCGCCGGGATCGGGCGGCAGAACGGCATCGCCGTCCTGCTGGTGGCCCACGACCTCAATCCCCTCCTGGGGGTCATGGACGAAGTTCTCTACTTGGCCCGAGGGCGGGCGGTACAGGGCCGGGTGGAGAAGATCATCCAAAAGGACGTCCTCTCGCGCCTTTACGGTTACGACGTGGAGGTGCTGCGGACCGCGGGACGCATCCTGGTGGTTGGCGGCGCCGATTCCGGCCTGGATGTGCTGGACCTGGCCGGCGGGTTCCACTGCGGCCACGAGGGAGGGGCAATTTCTTGAGCGGTTTTGGGGCGCTTTGGCAGGATCCTCAGGTGACCAACGCCCTGTTGGTCGGCACGGTGGTGTCCGCCCTGGCCGGACTCGTCGGTGTCTTTGTGGTCATGCGCGGACAGGCTTTCGCCGGGCACATTCTCACGGACGTTGGGGCGGCCGGAGCCTCCGGTTCTCTCCTGGCCGGGGTGAACGCCTGGTACGGCTTTGTTTCCTTCGGCCTGCTGGCCGGAACCGGAGTTGAAGTCTTCGGCAACAGAGCCCGGAGCCGTGACGCGGGAACGGGTATAGTCCTTTCCTTCGCCATGGGACTGGAAGCCCTTTTTCTCTTCCTGGTCACCCGCTACACCAACAACGCGGGCGCCACCATGCTCATCCTGTTCGGTTCCCTCTTCACCGCCGATCCTTCCCTCACCCCGGTGGTCGTCGGCGTCGCCTTGTTCATGGTTGCCTTGCTCCTGTTCATCTACCGTCCCCTGCTCCTTTGCACCGTGAACCCGGAAATTGCCCAGGCGCGGGGGGTCCGGGTACGGCTGATCGGGGTGCTTTTCATGTTGCTGATGGTCTTGGCCGTGGAGAACGCCAGCATCGTGGCCGGAGCGCTCCTGGCCACCGCGCTCCTAATCGGACCGGCGGCCGCCGCCATGCGCCTGACGACCAGGACCAGCTTGGCTCTCCTCCTGGCCGCCGGCATCGGAGTGACCGTCACCGGCCTCGGAATCCTGCTGGCCTATGAAAGCTATTATTGGCCTCCCACCGGACGGGGTTGGCCGGTGGGTTTTTTCATTTCGGCCCTGATTTTCCTCATTTACCTGGCCGTTGGATTCGGGCGGTCGTCCGCCGGAGCCGGGCGGTCGTCCGCCGGAGCCGGGCACCGACCGCAAAAAGGAGCCTGAAAGCCGGATGTTTTTCGCTGGTTTCGTTGTAAACGCCTATATTTCCGGCGCCGTGATCGCATGCTTGGCGGCCATGGTCGGATTCTTCACCCTTTTACGAGGATCGGCCTTCGCGGCCCACGCCCTGCCCAAGGTGGGCTTCGCCGGTGCCGCCGGGGCGATCCTGATCAGGGCCGACCCGATCATCGGCCTGGCCGTTTTCGCCACAGGCGGAGCCCTGGCCATGGGCTGGTTGGGCCGACGAGGACGCCGGGACGTGGCCGTGGCCCTGACCCTGGTCGTGGCCCTCGGCACCGGGGCCCTGTTCCTGGTCCTGCAGAACGGTTACGCCTCCGACGCCTACTCCCTATTGTTCGGCCAGACGGTGGGCATAAGTTCCCGGCAGGTCTTCGATACCCTGGTTCTGGGTGTCGCGGGCATCGTCTCGTTGCTCATCCTGTACCGCCCGCTCCTTTTCGCCTCCATCACGCCGGAAGGAGCCCAAGCTCGGGGTCTGCCGGTTGATCGGGTGGACACTGCCTTTTTGGTGATCACCGGCCTGGCAACGGCCGTAACCGTGCCGGTGGTCGGCATATTGCTGACCTTCAGCCTGATCGTCGCTCCCGCGGCGGCGGCCGGCCACCTGACCCATCGTCCTTTGCGCTCTCTGGCTACGTCCGCCGGGATCGCGGTGGTTACCGTCTGGGCCGCCCTGACCATGGCTTTCGTCACCGGTCTGCCCATCGGTTTTTTTGTGGCCACC
Source organism: Bacillota bacterium (assembly GCA_021798855.1). GTDB lineage: Bacteria > Bacillota > Sulfobacillia > JAJZIM01 > JAJZBP01 > JAJZBP01. Next base: position 442 of record JAJZBP010000186.1, on the reverse strand, counting down.
ATCTCCACCCTCGTCTACGCTGGAGCCCGGTTGGTGGAATTTTTGCTGCGGACCCGCACCGATGGGGGGCGCCAAGGTGTCCGTTGAGACAAGCGTTGAGACAAGATCCACGGAGGCGGAGAGCGACTCCCTGGAGGCTGCTTTAAGGCACGAGGGAATGCGCATCACCGCTCCCAGGCGTCGCCTGCTGGCCGCCTTCGTCGGCTGCCGGCGCCTGATCACCGCGCAGGAACTCTATCGGGGCATGGACCGGGGCGTTGGCGAAGCGACGGTCTATCGCCTCCTCAACGCCCTTTGCCGCCTCGACAAGGCCCGCCGCTACGTCGTCGGCGACGGGGAGATCGCCTACTTGTACTGCGGAAATTCGCACCACCACCATGCCATTTGTCTGGATTGCGGTGGAGTGGAGGAGATCGCCTGTCCGCTTTCCAGGCCACCCGAC
>JAJZBP010000185.1 GCA_021798855.1 Bacillota bacterium | reverse complement strand
GTCCCGGGTGGCGCCGGCGCCGGCCAGGATCTGTCCCGCTTTCCCGGCGTCGCCGACCAGCCCGAGCAACAGGTGCTCGGTGCTGGTGTACTCGTCCTTCAGTTGTTCCCTTTCCCGGTCGGCCCGCTCCAAGGCTTCCCCCAGGCGCGGCGACAGGTAGGCCCCGGACGGAGTTCCACTCACCCGCGCAAATTCTTCGACGGCCGCCGCCGCCTCCCGCAAGAGGGGCCCCGGCCCGACCCCCAATCGCTCCAACAGGGAGGGCACAACCCCCTCTTTCTGTCCCAGCAAGGCCAGCAACAGGTGCTCGGGTTCCAGGCTCTGCTGTTCCCGGCGTGCGGCCTCCTCCCTCGCCGCCTCCAGGGCTTCCCGGGATTTTACGGTGAACTTGTCCGTCCTCAATTTATCTCACCTCTTTCCAAGCTTTCCAATTGGCGGTACAATTCCCTTTCCCGTTCCGAAGGCCGCTCCGGAACGGTCAGTTTAACCTTCACCAGTTCGTCCCCCGGACCCTGTCGTCCATGGGGCATTCCCCGGCCCCGCAGGCGCAGGGTGGCGTCTCCCTGGGTGCCCGGCGGAATTTTCATGGTCACCGGTCCCTTCAGGGTGGGAACCTTGACCTCTCCGCCCAAGACGGCGGTGGGAGCGCTCACCCGCACTTCGGTCAGCACGTCGTCACCCTCCCGCCGAAATTTGGCATGGGGAAGGTACACCACGTTCAGGAGAACCTCTCCCCGCTCCGTGCGCATCCGCAGTTTGGTTCCCTCCCTGATCCCGGGAGGTATCTTGACGGTGAGGCGTTTGCCGCCTTCTTCGCTGCGCAGTTCCAAGGTCCGTTCTCCGCCCAGACAGACCTCTTCCAGGGTGACCTCCAGGTTGTAAGCCGTCGCCGACGGCGCCGCCGCCCGGCCACGGCGACTCCCCCCCCCCATCCGGTCCCCGAGGTCAAAGGTGGCCCCCTGGTTTCCCGCCCCCGCCCCACTGAAAAACGTCTCAAAAAAGTCCGAAAAACCAGGACCGCCGGCTCCGCCCCATTCGAAATGCACCCGCTGGAAACCTTCCGGCCCGGCCTGCTGGGAGGCCTGTTGCCAGTTGCTGCCCAGGAGATCATACTTGCGGCGCTTTTCCGGATCCCCCAGGACTTCGTGCGCCTCGTTGATCTCTTTGAACTTGGCTTCCTGCCCCTGGTTGACGTCCGGATGGTGCTTGCGCGCCAATTTCCGGTATGCCCGTTTGATCTCGTCGGGGGTGGCGTTCTTGTTCACCCCGAGAACGGCATAATAATCTTTAAAGTCCATGTAATTCCTCTCCCAATTGGGGGCGGTCGAAAGCACCGACCGGAACCTTGTGTTTGCCGGATCGCCCCACGCCGCTGAAGGCGGTGAACCGGGCGCAGGATGTTTTCGCGATGGTTCTTTTGCGCCGCGATCCAGGCGACCGGCGAAGGTACGGCCCGCAGGCCAACCCTTCCCCCGGCTCTAGCCCGGCGGCCTAGCCACCTTGACCCGCGCCGGACGCAGGACCTCCTCGCCCCAGGTGTATCCCTTTTGGAACTCGGCCGTGACCTTCTCGTCGCCGGTCAGCCCCGGGTCCTCCTCCACCTGCAGGACTTCGTGTCTGGCCGGATCGAACGTTTCCCCCTCCGAGCGCATCGCCACGATCCCCTCGGCCTCCAGGACGGCGCAAAATTGCCGCCTGGTCATCTCCACCCCGGCCGCGAGCGACTCCGCTTTTTCCCCCGCGCCCAGAGCCCTTTCCAGGTTGTCCAAGACCTCAAGCAGGCGCAGGAACAGGGACTGCTTGCCCAAACGGACGACCCGCTGCACCTCCCGTTCGGTCCGCCGCTGGTAATTCTCCATTTCCGCCCGGGCCCGCAGGAACCGTTCCCAGTTGTCCTTTGCCTCCCGCCTGGCCGCCTCCAACTCCACCGCCGGCTCCGTTTCCCCCGCTTTCGATGCCGCCTCGTCCGCGTTCATGGTCTCCCCATCTCCCATTTCGTTTCCCCCTATACCTGTTGCTGAAAAGGGGCGTGAGTTTCCCCCCGCCCCCTCCTTATAGCACGGGAGCCACCCCCGGTGGCGAACTGGGCGTCAAAGGGTTCGACGAAGGTCTGTTCCTTGCCCTCGCCGACGGTCCTCGGCGGCAAAGCCGCCTGCGCCACGCTCCAGGCGACGGGCGCATGTACGTAGTCGAACCCCTCCTTATCACCTATTTAATCTCGATCCGTTTGGGCAAGGCCTCCTCCGACTTGGGCAACCTGATGGTCAGGTGGCCGTCCCTATAGGTGGCGGAAACCGCGTCGGCCTTCACCCGCATTCCCAAGGACAGGGCGCGGTAAAAGGTGCCCTCCCGGCTCTCCCGGCGCAGGTAACTTTTCCCTTTGTCTTCCTTCTCTTCGCGCCGCTCGGCCCGGATGACCAACTCTCCACCCAGGAGGTCCACGTTGATGTCCTCCTGCTTAAAGCCGGGCAACTCCGCCTTGACCATGACGGCGTCCTCCTCTTCCCAGACATCCACGGGGAAACCGCAGGCCTGCCCTGCCCATTCGCCCTCGCGCCAAACCACTCCGTCGCCGAACATGCGGTTGACCGTATTCTGCAACCCCACCAGTTCCTGAAATGGATCCCATCTCACCAATGCCATTTGCTCCAACCTCCTTTTTCTTTCCGACCAAAGCGATCCGATGCAAAGTTTGCCCCTGCTTTAGCCTTCTTTAAACTCGGCATCCACCACATCCGCGTCTGGGCCGGGTGGCGGGTTTCCGCCCTCGCCCCCCGGTCCGGCTTGCGCTCCGGCGGCTCCGGCTCCATAGACCGCCTCGCCCAGCTTCAGGGACACCTGCGACAGTTCTTCCATCGCCGCCTTGATCCGTTCGGCGTCCTCCCCCTTGAGGGCCTCCTTCAGTTGGTTCAGGGCTCGCTCCACCCCCGCGCGGTCCGCCGCCGGCGCCTTGTCCCCCAGGTCTTTCAGCGTCTTCTCCGTGGCGTAGACCATGCCGTCGGCTTGGTTACGGGTCTCCACCTGCTCCCGGCGCTGTTGGTCGTCGGCCGCGTGCCCTTCGGCGTCCCGCACCAGCCGTTCCACGTCCTCCTTGCTGAGTTGGGTGCTGGCCGTAATGGTGATCCGTTGCTCTTTTCCGGTGCCCTGATCCTTGGCCGAAACGTTGACGATCCCGTTGGCGTCGATGTCGAAGGCCACTTCGATCTTGGGTATGCCGCGGGGCGCCGGCGCGATCCCCTCCAGGTGGAACCGCCCCAAGGTCCGGTTGTCGTTCGCCATCGGTCGCTCGCCCTGGAGGGCGTGGATCTCCACGCTGGTCTGCCCATCGGCGGCGGTGGTGAAGGTCTCGCTCTTGCGGGTGGGAATCGTGGTATTGCGCTCGATCAGTTTGGTGAAGACGCCGCCCAGAGTTTCGATCCCCAGGGAAAGGGGAGTCACGTCCAGGAGAACCACGTCCTTCAATTCCCCACCCAGCACCCCACCCTGGATGGCCGCCCCCACCGCCACCACCTCGTCGGGGTTGACGCCCCGATGGGGTTCCTTCCCCGTCAGCTTCTTGATCAGTTCCTGGATCACCGGCATTCTGGTGGATCCGCCCACCATGACCACTTCGTCGATCTCCCGCTCACTGAGCTTGGCGTCGCTCAACGCCTGCCGGAAGGGTCCGACGGTGCGGTCGGTCAGGTGACGCGTCAGTTCCTCGAACTTGGCCCGGGTCATATGGGCCTCCAGGTGCTTGGGCCCGGTCTGGTCGGCGGTGATGAAGGGCAAACTGATGTTGGTTTCAACCACCGTGGAAAGTTCGATCTTGGCTTTCTCCGACGCCTCGATCAAACGCTGCAACGCCTGCTGGTCCTTCACCAAGTCGATGCCCTGTTCCTTTTTGAATTCTTCCGCCAGGTAGTTCACCAAAACCTGATCATAGTCGTCGCCTCCCAAGTGAGTATCGCCGGCGGTGGATTTGACTTCGAAAACCCCGTCGCCCACCTCCAAAACGGACACGTCGAAGGTTCCGCCCCCCAGATCCCAAACCAGAATGGTCTCGTTGGCCTTCTTCTCCAAGCCGTAGGCCAAAGCGGCAGCCGTTGGTTCATTGATGATCCGTTGGACGTCCAACCCGGCGATCTTCCCGGCATCCTTGGTGGCCTGCCGTTGGGAATCGTTGAAGTAAGCCGGAACGGTGATCACGGCCTGGGTCACTTTGTCCCCCAGATACTTCTCCGCGTCTTCCTTGAGCTTGCGCAGGATCATCCCCGAAATTTCTTCGGGACTGAGATCCTTGCCCGCCGCCGGCAATTCAACGGC
>JAJZBP010000184.1 GCA_021798855.1 Bacillota bacterium | reverse complement strand
ACCACAGCCGCCAAGGCCGGAAAAACCGTACCGGCCGCCGCTAGGTAAAACAGCTTGCGGCGCAGGGGGATCCTGACCATGAATTCATCGATCTGGCAACGACCAAACACCCGTTTCCACCCCAAAGCAAAGGATGATTCCACTGCACAAACCCGCAAGCTTGTGCGGCTACCGCAATATATAGCCATTTTGAGTGGTGTCTTGGGCAAAAAGGACTTTTCGCAGTGGAATCAAGGATGGCCTTTATTTCACCGCCTTTCCCTCCGAATCCTTTTTTTCTTTAAACCATTAGACATTTCCTGGCACGGGTCAATTCCTCCGCGACCCTGCCGGGAGCGGTCCCACCGGGTGAACGACGGCGGGCGACCACCGCCGCCGGATCCAGAAGGGCAACCGCTTCCTGGTCCAGGTGGATGGAGAACTCCCCCAGTTCAGCCGTGGTCAAACTCGACAGCCGTCTTCCCTCTTCTTCGCACCAACGGACCAGTTTCCCCACCATGGCATGAGCCTCCCGGAAAGGCACCCCCTTGGAGGCCAGGTGATCAGCCAAGTCGGTTACCAAACTGGTTTCGTCCACCATTTCCCGCATCCGCTCACGGCGGAACTCCAGGGTGGAGCAAATGCCTTCAGCCACATCCAGGCACGCCAGCACCGTGTCGGCGGAATCGAAGACCTTTTCCTTGTCCTCCTGCAGGTCGCTGCCGTAAGCCAAGGGGAGCCCCTTGAGCACCGTCAGGAGGCCGAGGAGATTGCCATAGAGCCGGCCGGTCTTGCCGCGCACCAATTCCGCCGTGTCCGGGTTCTTCTTCTGGGGCATGATGCTGGAACCGGTGGCATAGGCATCGGCGAAACGGATGAAACCGAACTCCCGGGTGGACCAGATCACCAATTCCTCGGCGAGCCTGGACAGGTGCGCCCCCAAAAGGGCGCAGCCAAACAGGAACTCGCAGGCGAAATCGCGGTCGGAAACGGCGTCGACGCTGTTTTCGTAAAGCCGGGAAAAACCAAGTTCTCCGGCGGTCCAGACCGGATCCACAGGAAAGGACGTACCCGCCAACGCCGCCGCCCCCAGGGGAGAACGGTCGCAACTGTCGTCCACCTGACGGAAACGCTCCCAATCCCGGTCCAACATCCAGAAATAAGCCAGGAGATGATGGGCCAACAACACGGGTTGGGCCTGCTGCAGGTGGGTGTAACCGGGCAGGATGGTGCCCGATTCCAGTTCCTCCGCGGCCCGCCGAAACAGAGCCCTTTGCAGACGCCTGATGGCTTCCCTGACCTCATCCGTGGTTTCCCGCAGGTAGAGGTGCAGATCCAAAGCCACCTGGTCGTTGCGGCTACGCGCGGTGTGAAGCTTTCCTCCCACCGGCCCGATCAGTTCCACCAACCGCTTTTCGATATTCAGGTGAATGTCTTCGGCCTCACGGCGGAAGGGAAAGGTCCCGTCCGCCAACTCTTCCCGGATTCGTTCCAAACCGGCGACGATCAGTTCCCCCTCCTGCCGGCCGATGACACCGGAACGAGCCAACATCCTGGCGTGCGCGATGCTCCCAGTCACGTCCTGAACGGCCAGACGCCGGTCGAAAGCCAGGGAAGAGGTGAAAGCCTCCGCGCGAACATCGGGTTTTCCCGTGAAACGACCCTCCCAGGCTTTAGGCATGTTCCGGCCCCTTGGCGACCGGGGATGCGCCGGGGGGCGGGAATCCTCCATTTCGCTCCAGCATGGCCCGGACGCGGGAGGGCAAACCGAAAAGCCGGATGAAACCCGCCGCGTCTTTTTGGTCATAAATCTCGTCCCGCTCGAAGGTGGCCAGATCCCGCCGGTAGAGCGAATTGGGCGACTCGCATCCGTTGGGAATGATGTTCCCCTTATATAGTTTAAGACGCACCGTGCCCGACACCGGACTTTGCGTTTGTAAGACGAAAGAATCCAGGGCTTCCCTCAACGGTGAGAACCACAGGCCATCGTAAACCAAATCGGCATAGCGAACGGCCACGAGGTCTTTAAAGTGAGCGGTATCCCGATCAAGAACCAGGGACTCAAGCTCCCGGTGGGCAAAGGCGAGGATGGCGCCTCCCGGGGTCTCATAAACGCCGCGCGATTTGATTCCCACCAGACGGTTTTCCACCATGGGCACCGTACCGATGCCGTTGTCTCCGCCCAGACGGTTCAGCCGCTCCAACAGTTCCACCGGTCCCAGGCATTCTCCATTCAAGCTGCTGGGCACCCCCGCGGCAAAGCCCAGTTCCAGGTCCGTTTCCCGGTTCGGAGCATCCTGGGGACGGCGGGAGAGAACCAGAAGGTCCTCCGGCATCCCCGCCCCCGCATCCTCCAGCACGCCGCCTTCGTGGGACAGGTGCCACAGGTTGCGATCACGGCTGTAGGGTGATTCCCTGGTAGCCGTAACGGAGATACCGTGTTCCCTGGCGTAACGAAGAGCCTCCGTCCGCGAACGGATCTTCCATTCCCGCCAAGGAGCGATGACCCTCAGATCCGGAGCCAGGGCAGCGGCCGCCACCTCGAAACGCACTTGGTCGTTGCCCTTGCCCGTGGCACCGTGGGCCAAGGCATCGGCCCCTTCCAGACGGGCAACCTCCACCAGGTGTTTGGCAATCAATGGCCGGGCCATGGAGGTCCCCAAAAGGTAACGTCCCTCGTAGACCGCCCCCGCCCGCAGGACGGGAAAGGCGTATCCGGTCAAAAATTCCTCCCGCAGATCCCGCAGAAAAAACGCGTCCGCCCCGGAGGCATAGGCTTTGGCCTCCAGTGGCTCCAGTTCCTCTCCCTGCCCCAGGTCGGCGCAAAAGGCCACCACGCGGCAGCCGTAATTTTCCTTGAGCCAGGGGATGATGATGGAGGTATCCAAACCTCCCGAATAAGCCAAAACAACTTTTTCCACTTTGCCTTTGTCGGCCAATCAGCTCATCTCCCCCAAAACTTCTCCCAATATAGCCAAACCATGTTCGGCCTCTTCCTCCGTCAGAATCAGAGGGGGCTCAAAACGCAAGGTCCGATCCGACACTCCCACCAAGAGGCCGTGCCTCAGGCAAGCTTCCGCCACCGGTCTGGCCGGAAAGGCAAGCTCGGCCCCGATCATCAACCCCATTCCCCGAATTTCCCGTATCGCCGGGCAGCCGGCCGCCAGTTTCTGCAGACCCTCTCGGAGAAAGCGGCCAACCCGGCGAACCCGTTCCAAAATATCCTCCTCCTCAATGGCGGCCAGAACCGCCAAGGCCGCCCTACAACTCAGTGGATTGCCGCCGAAGGTGCTGCCGTGATCCCCCGGAACGAAGGCAGCGGCCACGTCCGGTTTGGCCAAAACCGCCCCGATGGGCACACCACCCCCCAGACCCTTGGCCAAGACCACGATGTCCGGTTCCACGTCGTATTCCTGATAGGCGAAAAGGCTCCCGGTCCGGCCCAGCCCGCATTGGACCTCATCGAAAACCAGGAGGATGCCCCGCTGATCGGCAAGTTGCCGCAGACCCCTCAGGTAGGCCAAAGACGCCGGATGGATGCCACCCTCGCCCTGGATCGGCTCGACCATGACGGCGGCGGTGTGCTCATCCACCGCTTCTTCGGTTGCCGTCAGGTCATCGAAGGGAACGTGGGCGAAGCCTCCCGGCAGGGGTTCAAAGTCCCGTTGGTATTTCGACTGTCCCGTGGCCGCCAAGGCCCCCAGAGTGCGCCCGTGGAAAGAACCGAGGGTGGTGATGATTCGCCGGCGTTCCCCTCCCCATTTCCGGATGAGTTTGATCGCCGCCTCCACCGCTTCCGTCCCACTGTTGACGAAGAAGACACGCATGCCGGAGGAAAGCTCTCCCAGGCGACGCGCCAACAGGGCGCGCTCAACACAATGGTAATGGTTGGAGAGATGGAGAAGGCCCGCGCCATCCCTGACAGCCGCGGTCAGGCGGGGATGGGAATATCCCAACTGGCTCACGGCAACTCCGGCGAAAAGATCCAAGTAGGATTTCCCCTGGCCATCCGAAAGATAAACACCGCAGCCGCCGGTGAAGGCGACCGGGTAGCGTTGGTAAACACCCATTTCCCAGGCGGCGGACAGTTCCGCGACCTCCGCGGAGGTCAATTGCCCACCTCCCCGGCCACCACCATCGTCCCGATCCCCTTGCGGGTGAAGACCTCCAACAGCAGGGCATGTTGAATGCGTCCGTCAACGATGTGGGCACGGTTGACCCCTCCGGCCAAGGCCTTGGCGCAGGCCCTGACCTTGGGGATCATTCCGCCCCGGATGATTCCGGCGGCGATCAGCCTTTCGGCCCGGTCCACGGACAGGGACGACA
>JAJZBP010000183.1 GCA_021798855.1 Bacillota bacterium | reverse complement strand
GGGGACGATGGACGGTTATCTGTATCTTTGCCCCACCCCCATAGGCAACCTGGAGGATGTGACCCTGCGGGTACTGCGGGTATTGCGGGAAGTCGACTTGATTTTGGCCGAGGATACGAGGCACACCCGGATCCTTTTAAACCACTATGCCATAAAAACCCCCTGCGCCAGTTACCATGCCCATAGCAACGAGGCAAAGGAAGAAGAGATCCTGAGCAAAATAAGACGGGGCGAAACGCTGGCCCTCACCACCGACGCGGGCACTCCGGGAATTTCCGACCCCGGAGAGCGGTTGGTACGCAGGTGCGTCGCCGAAAGGCTGACGGTGGTTTCCCTTCCCGGTCCCACGGCGGCCATCTCCGCTCTGGTGGCATCCGGCTTTTCCACGGCACGTTTCGTCTTCCTTGGTTTTCCCCCCCGCAAATCGGGGCCAAGGCGTCGGATGCTTGCGCCCTTCGGCGGTGACCCCAAGACGCTGATCCTTTATGAGTCGCCAAACCGCCTGTCGGCGTGCTTGGAGGATGCCAGAGCGGTTTTGGGAGATCGTCGGGTGGTGGTGGTGCGGGAGTTGAGCAAGAAATTCGAGGAGATCATTCGCGGTCGCATCAATGAGGTGCTACTACGTCTGGTGGAAGCGCCCCGCGGGGAGATAACCGTCGTCATCGCTGCCGATGACGAAAAAAAACCGCCATCCCAAGGGGCGGGATAGGCGGATATCGGTTCGAATTGGATGATCAGGCAGTGCGTTTAGCCGGCTCTGGCGACCGCGCTGTTTTTGATTGAATCGATGCAATTACGGCAGATGCGCTTGCCCATGACGTTCTCCACGTCGCTTGCGTCTCCGCAGAAGACGCAAGCCGGCTCGTACTTCCGCAGGACGATTTTTTCCTCGTCCACGTAAATTTCCAGTGGATCTTTTTCGGCGATATCGAGGGTACGCCGCAACTCAATGGGCAGAACCACTCGTCCCAAGTCGTCCACCTTCCGGACAATACCGGTGGATTTCATTTTTTCACCCCCTTGTTTTAGCCGACCGGTTTTGCACCGATGCGTCTAAGGATATTTTGTTGTCGGGAACGCGGCGCCCAGCGGGAACACCCAAACCGCTTGTCCAAAGCTTGCCCAATACAATTCGACATCCTTCGACAAGCTCTCTTTAAACGATACCAAATATACCATAAACAGTCAAGGGGTTAGGAAATTTTTTTTTGCAAAATCTGCCGCGACAACTTTGCCAAGATAAGCAATTCGCAAGCAAACAAAGTGGATTTTAGCGAAGAAAGGCGAAGAAAGGCGAAGAAAGTAAGGAAGTTGCAAACGAGGCGCCTTCGGCGGGAAAAAGATGAGATCTGCGGTCCGCTTCTCCGGTGACGGCAGGACGAAGGCATTCGCCGGCGCGCTCGGCAACGACCCGATTATGTCGAAAACGCCGGTGGCGATGCTTGACAACGAACGCCAGCAAATGCTACTTTATGCCATATAATGGGACGGGAGGGGATTGAAGGTGGTGGATGACCGGGTTTGGTGGGGGAGACTGCTCGGGGAGTATCGGGCAACTTACCGGGACTTGGGCAATGTTTCCGAGCGTCTGGCCGAGGGGGAGGACCAGGTGGCCGCGCTTGAACACATCGGTTCCATGCGGCGGGACGTGGCTTGGGCTATTGGACGGCTGCGCCGGGAAGGGGGTCCGGTCGGAACGGACGAATTGGCGATTCTAAGCCAAAGGCAAAGGGCCGTCTACCTGGCCCACCGTGGAGGGTTGACCTATGGTCAGATAGGCATCCTCCTGAGTCTTTCCAGGGGTGCGGTGGAACGGCATCTTCTGCGAGCCAGGCAAAAGTTGCAGGGCGATGCCGAAAGGATGGAGCGATCCCGAATACGCCAAGCGGATCCGGGATCTTAGGGCAACGCGACCCGTGAACCGTCCCCCAGAATCAGCTTCCACGCGCGGGGGCGGTCATTGGCGTGCCCGATGACCGCCGATCGGCCGATGAGGCTTCCGGCCAGGGGGCTTTGCAGGTTCAACACCTTCGCCTCTTCCAGCACCACGCTGCCTTCGATTTGACTACTGTGCACCACCACGTTCTTGTCCAACGAGGTGTACGGGCCGATGTAGGAATCTTTGACACGGCACCCGCTTCCCAGAATGGCCGGACCGTGGATGACACTGCGACGGATGTCGGCCCCCTCCGCCACGAGCACCGGGCCGCGCAAAACGGAGGAATCGTCAACCAGACCGAATACTCCGGATTCCAGGTTCTCCAAGAGCAGTCGGTTGGCATCCAGGACGTCTTCGGGAGTGCCGGTGTCCTTCCACCAGCCTTGGACCAGACGGCTTTCCACCCGGTGGCCGGTGTCGATCAGGTTCTGGATGGCGTCGGTTATCTCCAGTTCGCCCCGCGGGGAGGGACGGATGCGGCGAACCGCTTGGAAGATGTGTCGGTCAAAAAGGTAAACTCCGACCAAAGCCAGATTGGATGTTGGATGGAGGGGTTTTTCCACCAGGCGGGCCACCCGGTTGCCCACCAACTCGGCGACACCGAAACGCCGGGGATCGGGAACCTTGGTCAGAAGGATCACGGCGTTGGCCTGACCGTCGCCGAAACCGGTCACCAAAGAGGCCACTCCCTGCTGCAGGAGGTTGTCACCCAAATACATCAGGAAGGGTTCGCCGGCGATGAATTCTTCGGCAATTTGGACGGCGTGGGCCAACCCCCTGGGCGCTTCCTGGGGGAGGTAGGTGACCTGCAAACCGAGATCGGAGCCGTCTCCCACCGCGGCCATGATCCGGTCGCGGGTGTCGCCGACAACGATACCCACATGGGTTATTCCAGCCGAGGCGATGGCCCTGAGGCCGTGGAAGAGAATGGGCACGTTGGCAACGGGAATCAGTTGCTTGGCGGTGGTGTAGGTGAGGGGGCGAAGGCGGGAACCGGTGCCCCCGGAGAGGACCAGGGCTTTCACGATGTTTCTCCTTATTTATGGCAGTCCGTGTGTTTTTCTTTTGGGGGAGCGCCGTTGGTGACGAGTTCCAGGGGGTCTTTCAGGCGGCGAACGGTGGGCCGGCGGAATCGGCCGAGGGTGAAGAATACATAACAACATATGTGCACGGTGGTTGGGGTGCGTCCGGTGGAGGCGTTTTTTGAGATTTGTGCAGAAAAACGGCAGGAATCCCCTTTCCCTTTCTGCCGAATTATTGTGCAATGGCCTCTTTTTGGGTATGATAAAATCGGTGTCGGCGGGGAATGAGCGCAAGACGCTGGTAAAGGTGGCATGATCGAATGAAACCCGCACGATTCCCGCGTGGCGGCGGTAAGCCGCCCGTTCCCGGTACCCGCCCATGGTCATCCACCCACGCCCAAAGGTGGAACGGCGTCTTCCACGTTATCCATGCGGAATGAAGTGAACAAGGTGGTGGTCGCCCTGGAAGCGCCTCCTTTGGCGCAACGAACCTTCCGGGGCTTTTTCCTGGACAAGTTCCAGGAGGAGGCATTCCGGGCCATAGATGAGGACAAGTCGGTGCTGGTGGCTGCCCCCACCGGGACGGGGAAAACCTTGGTCGCCGACTACCTGATCGAAAAAGCCCTGGGCCAAGGACAGCGGGCCATTTATACAGCGCCGATCAAGGCCCTGTCCAATCAGAAATTTCGGGAGTTCTCCCGGCGTTTCGGTAAGGAGCGAATCGGCATCATCACCGGCGACGTGGTGCAAAACGGCGAAGCCGAGATCCTGATCATGACCACGGAAATTCTGCGCAACATGAGCATCATGCGGGACGAGGCCTTGGCCGATGTGGCTTCGGTAATTTTCGACGAAATCCATTTCATCGATTCTGACCGGGGTGCCGCTTGGGAGGAAAGCTTGATCTTCATTCCCAAGGGCATCCGCATTCTGGGCCTTTCCGCCACCATCCCAAACGTGGACGAACTGGCCGATTGGCTGAGCCAGGTGCGCGGAGAAAGGCCGGTTGTGATCAGGGAGGAACGGCGGGCGGTTCCCCTGCGCCAACTTTTCTTTAACCGGAAAACTGGGTTGACCGATCTGCTGGTTTTGCGCAAGCAGGCCGGGGAACTGCTACCGTCGTCCCACCTGGACTTGGTTCAGACCATCCGCAAGGAATACCTACCCTGCCTCTACTTCGTGTTCAGCCGACGGATGTGCGAGGAAAAGGCGGCGGAGTTGGGAGTCGGCGCCAACTTCCTGACCCTCGGAGAGAGGAAAAGGGTGAGCGAGGTTCTCGCAAGACAAGGGGAATTGAGTGAGAGTCGTTCCTTTCGTTTTCTCTCGCGCCTGTTGCTGAAAGGGATTGGGGTGCATC
>JAJZBP010000005.1 GCA_021798855.1 Bacillota bacterium | reverse complement strand
CCGATCTCCGGCCGCTGGTTTCCCCGGACCTGGCTTATTCGCCTCGTACGGCGGAGGTTCTGGACAGTTTCCGCTTGATTCCCTGGGCGGCACGAACGGTGGATCGGCCGGCCATTCGTTCCTTCATCATCAGCATGGTTCACGGCGCTTCCGACGTGCTGGCGGCGCTTCTTTTGGCCAAAGAGGCTGGAGCCGTCCGCTTGGAGGACGGGAAATTGCAGGGGAACTTCCGTCTGGTGCCGATTTTCGAGACCATCGCCGACTTGGAGCGGGGGCCGACGATTTTGGAGGAGTTATGGCTCCTGCCGGCCTATCGCCGCTACCTGGAAGTGCGGGGTTGGGAGCAGGAAGTGATGCTTGGCTATTCGGATTCCAACAAAGACGGCGGGTACCTGGTGGCCAATTGGGAATTGTTCAAGGTCCAAAAGGCTCTGGTGCGCGTCGCCGACGCGGCGGGGGTGCGGCTGCGCTTCTTCCATGGGCGGGGCGGAGCCTTGGCCAGAGGAGGGGGGCCGACCGGCCAGGCCATCCTGGCCCTGCCTCCTGGAACCGTCGGAGGGAAGATCAGGATCACCGAACAGGGTGAGGTCATGGCCCATAATTACGGAACCCCGGGAGTTGCGGAACGGACCGTGGAGAGCGTGTTGGCCGCGGTGCTGGATTCCGGACTCGGCCTGGGAGAAGGGCGCCGCGATCCTTCCGAAGCCTGGTGGGGGACGATGGAGGAATTGGCCGCCGCCTCTCACCGGGCTTACGAAGAACTGTTGGACGATCCGGATTTTCCGGCTTATTTCTTCGAGGCCACGCCCATCCGGGAGATCGGTTCCCTGAAGATCGCTTCCCGCCCGGCGGCCAGAGGCGAAGGCGGGGAAGGCAAGGAGCGGTTCGGTCAAAGCCGGTACAACCTCAAGGAAATCAAGGAACTGCGGGCCATTCCCTGGGTTTTCGCCTGGACGCAGAGCCGTCACGTTCTACCGGCGTGGTACGGAGTCGGCAGGGCTTTGAGCGATTTCATCCGGGAGACCAACCGTCTGGCGTTTCTGCGGGAAATGTACCGGCATTGGCCCTTCTTCCGTTTGGTGATCAACAACCTGCAGATGTCCATGACCAAAGCGGACATGCGGGTGGCCCGCAGTTACGCCGATTTGGTCCGGGACCGGGAGGCGGGTGAACGCCTTCACCGCAAAATCGCCGACGAGTTTTGGTTGACGGAGAGGGTGGTCCTGCAGATCACCGAACAGCGGGCGCTGTTGGACGACAACCCTTTTCTGAAACAGTCCCTGGAGTTGCGAAACCCGTACATCGACCCGCTCAATTTCCTGCAGGTGAAGCTCCTGGCGACCCTGCGCGGGATGCGCGCGGGCTCCGCCGCCGCCGCAACCCTGCCGGAAGAGGAGGAGATTCTGGCGGCCATCCTGCGCACCATCAATGGCATTGCCGCCGGACTGCGCAACACCGGGTAGGGCGGAAGCTGGCCGGTCCGGACCGGTCCGGAAACCACGACGGCGCGCGGGTTTCGGTGGTGCCCGGGGCTTCCCGGGCCGGCGGGAAGGGTGGAGGACGTTCCCGCCGTGAGACCAAGTGGACGTGACGCCGTTAATGGGACGGCGGGCCACCCATTGGCTTTAAGGTGATGAAGTTGTTGGCGGTCGCTTCTTTCTCCCCGGAGGGCGACCAATTTTCCGAAATCCATTCACCGGCAGCGGTTCGGCGGCTCAAATTGGCCCTTGCCATTGTCACGAGCAACGATTAAAATAAAGGACGTTTTTGTGTTTCCGCTTTTTTTTTCCGGTCGTGGAAGAAAGGTCGCGATTTTTCTAAAGTTGGCGTTAACTTTGCTTGGGCTTGGCTTGGCTGGTAATCTGGCCGGAGCCGCCTTGTCGTGTGCTTTGCGCCGGCTCTCCTCTTTGTCCCGCTGGCCCAGCGTGGCAGCCGGTGCGGCTTGCTTGGGCTATCTGGCCGCGGGGCTGGCGGTGCTCCTGGGCGAGGGAACCCATGTCGTCGTCTTGCCCATGTTCCATCCCCTGGGGGGCTTCTCCCTCAGTCTCGACCCCCTGGCCGCTTTTTTCCTGTGCGTGATCGGTCTGGTGGGGGTGGCGGCTTCCCTGTTCGGCCAGGGCTACCTCCGTCACCTGAAGGGGCGGGACCTGGGAAGCGTCGGTGCTTGGTACAACCTGTTCCTCCTGTCCATGGCGCTGGTCGTGACCGGGGCGAATGCCGTCACCTTCCTCTTTTTCTGGGAGGGGATGGCCCTTTCATCCTACTTCCTGGTGGTCAGCAAAAAGGAAGATCCGGCGGCTCGCCAGGCCGGGTTCGTCTACTTGGTGATGGCCCACCTGGGAACCGCCTGCCTCGTGGTTCTTTTCCTCTGGCCGGCGGCCCAGATCCATTCCCTTGCTTTCGCCCGCATGGCCATCCTCTGGCCGGGACTGCCGGCGGGGGAGAAAACCATCCTCTTCCTGCTGGCCCTGGTTGGCTTCGGGAGCAAGGCGGGGATGGTTCCCCTCCACGTCTGGCTGCCGCGGGCCCATCCGGCCGCGCCCAGCCAGGTTTCGGCCCTGATGTCCGGCGTAATGCTCAAGGTCGCCATCTACGGCCTGCTGAGGGTGGTCTTCACCTTCCTGGGCGTGGGTCCGGTCTGGTGGGGACTCTTGGTCTTGGGCCTGGGCGTGGTCAGCGCCCTGTTGGGTGTCCTCTACGCCCTGATGGAACACGACCTGAAGCGTCTACTGGCTTACCACAGCGTGGAAAACATCGGGATCATCCTCATGGGCGTGGGCGTCGCTCTCCTGGCCCGTTCCCTGCACCTGCCGGCCCTCCTCATGATCGGCCTTTTGGCCGCCCTCTACCATATCCTGAACCACGCCGTTTTCAAGGGCCTCCTCTTTCTCGGTTCCGGTTCGGTCGCCCAGGCCACGGGCACGGGGGACATGGAGAAAATGGGTGGCCTCATCCACCGGATGCCCTGGACGGCCGGCGGCTTCCTGGTGGGTGCGGCGGCCATCAGCGCCCTGCCGCCGCTGAACGGGTTCGCCAGCGAGTGGCTGACCTTCCAGGCCCTCTTCGGACTGGGGTACCATCCGGTCGCTTGGTGGTCGGGTTTGGCCGGCACGCTGGGAGTGGCCGCCCTTGCGCTCACCGGCGGTCTGGCCGCCGCCTGTTTCATCAAAGCCTACGGGGTGACCTTCCTGGCCTTGCCCCGCAGCCGGGCGGCGGAAAAGGCCGCGGAGGTTCCCCGCTCCATGAATCTGGGGGCGGGCATCCTGGCCGCCTCCTGCTTCGTCCTGGGCCTCTTCCCATCCCGGGTGGCCGCCGTTCTGCGACCGGCCGTCGCGGCCTTGGGCGGGCCCCATCCCCCCCCGCCGGGCTCCTTTTTCACCCTGGCTTCGGGGATGGGCGGGGCGAGCCTTTCGCCCCTGCTCCTGGCGGCCATCCTGGTTGTCCTCCTTCTCGCCACCCGTTTTTGGTCGGGTCGGATGCCTGAGAGGTTGAGCGCAACCTGGGGTTGCGGAGGAACCCTGGGAGCCACCTCGGAATATAACGCCACCTCCTTTGCCAAACCGTTCCGGATCGCCTTCGCCTTCCTTTTCCGGCCGGTCCGGGAAATAAATAGCGGTTACGAGGTGTCCCCTTTCTTTCGCCATTCCTTGCACTACCGGGGAGAAATCCGTTTCCTCTTCGAAGAGTACCTTTACGAGCCCGTCCGCAGCTTCCTCCTTGAGCTGGCGGATCGTTTCCGGCAGGTCCAAAGCGGCAACCTGCGGACCTACCTGGCTTACCTCTTCCTGACGCTGTTGGCCCTATTGGCGGTGAACAACAAATGGCTTTGACCTGGCTCGTTATCCAAACCGCCCTGTACCTGGCGCTGGCGCCGCTCGTCTTGGGCTACATCAAAAAGGCCAAGGCCTATCTCCAGGGGCGGCGCGGACCGGACATCCGGCAGCCCTACCGGGACTTGGTCAAACTTTGGCATAAAGAAACGGTGACTTCCCGGACGGCGTCTTGGATCACCCGGGCCGCTCCCTTGATCCTCTTCGCCACCACGTTGGCGGCGGCCGTTTTGTTGCCGACCATCAGCCTTGCTTCCGCCGTTTACCTGCGTTACGGCGACATCCTGACCGTCATCTACCTGCTGGCGACGGGGAGTTTCTTCCTGGCCCTGGCCGGACTGGATGCCGGGAGCGCCTTCGGAGGGATGGGTTCGAGCCGCGAAAGTTTGCTGGCGGCGTTGTTGGAGCCGGGAATCCTGTTGGCCTTGTCCGTTCCGGTGCTGACCGCCGGTTCCACATCCATCCGGAGGCTGGTCGGGGCGTCCCTGTCCCCGGCGGTCCTCCTCCTGCCGGCCCACCTGCTGGCTTTGGGGGCCGTCTTTTTGGCGGCCATCGCCGAGACGGGGCGGATTCCCGTGGACAACCCGGACACCCACCTGGAACTGACCATGATTCACGAAGGAATGTTCCTGGAATACACGGGCCGACCTCTGGCCTTGCTCAACTGGGCCGTCCAGGTGCGCCAACTGCTGGTTTTGACCGTGGTGGCCAACCTTTTCTTTCCTTGGGGGCTCGCCCTTGTCCCGCAACCCGTTTCCTTAGGCCTGGCCGGGGCGGTCTACCTGGGGAAGCTTCTTCTGCTGGGCGGAGGCTTGGCTTTGGTGGAGAGCGTCTACGCCAAGCTGCGTCTTTTCCGTGCGCCGGGATTTCTTTGGGCCATTTCCTTCTTGGGCCTTTTGGCCCTGGTATCGCGTTACTTATTTCGGGGGGCACACTGATAAATGGTCAACTTGGTCGGCTCCCTGTCGGTGTTGATGCTCCTTTGCGCTTTGAGCCTGGTGGCCCTGCGTCGTTATAACTCCTCTATCGTCGCTGTTTCCCTTCAATCCCTGCTCTTGGCGGTGGCCACCGCCCTGGTGGCCCACGCCATGGGGAACCGGGAGGGGTATCTGGCGGCCATCCTCACCCTGGCGGTCAAGGCGGTGGCCATCCCCTTCATTCTCCATTGGGTCAAGGGACGCACGGACAGCGGTGGGGGACCCCCGCTAAAAGAGTTGTCCCCCGGGTGGGCGCTCTTGGTCGCCGGGTTGGTGGTCATCCTGGCTTACCAGAGCGCCTCCCCGGTGACCGCTCTGGGCGGGGTGCTGATCCGCGCCTCCTTCCCGCAGGCCATGAGCATCCTCCTGTTGGGGCTTTTCATTCTCATTGTTCGACGGTCGGCTCTTTTGCAGATCATCGGCCTCCTCGTCATGGAGAACGGCCTCTACCTATCGGCGCTCACCGCCACCGGAGGGATGCCCGTGGTGGTGGAAATGGGCATGTTTCTCGACCTCCTGGTGGGAGTGCTGATCATGGGCGTGTTTTCCTCCCGCATCGTCGGTGCCTTCCGAAGTTTGGACACCGACCGGTTACATAAACTGAAAGGGTGAGCTTTTTGGCCGGACTTTTACTTCTGCCGCTCCTGACGGCCGGACTTCTTTACGTGGTGCCCGATCACCGGTGGGTCGGAGGCATTGCCGCAGGAGGTTCGTTGGCGACGCTGGCGGCCGGTCTGGCGGTGGTGGTGCGCGTATTCGGCGGCGGTCCCTGGAGGGCGGGTTTTTTCTACGTTGACGCTCTGGGGGCGTTTATGGTCGGCTGCATCGTCGGTGTTGCCGCCCTGGCCAACCTCTATTCCCACGGTTATTTTCACCGTTCGCTGGGGGACGGCTCCCTGTCCCTCCAACGTTTTCGCGGCTACCACCTCTGGTTTCAGGTTTTCGTGGCCAGTATGCTGCTGGTGGTCACCGTGGCCAATCTGGGGGTGATGTGGGCGGCCATGGAAGCCACCACTCTGGCCTCAGCCTTTCTGGTGGGGTTCTCCGGCAGTCAGGGGGCGCTGGAGGCGTCCTGGAAGTACATCGTCATCTGCACCGTCGGCATAACCCTGGCGCTTTTTGGGGTGATCCTCACTTATTACGCCTCTTTCCATCTCCGTGGGCCGGGGGTTCCCTCCCTGGATTGGTTGACCCTGCGGGACGAGGCCGGGGAGTTGAATCCAGGCCTCCTGCGCCTGGGCTTCATCTTCATCCTGGTGGGCTTCGGCACCAAGGTGGGCCTTGCGCCCATGCACACCTGGCTGCCCGACGCCCATTCCCAGGCTCCCTCGCCGGTGAGCGGCCTCCTTTCGGGGGTACTCCTGCCCACGGCCCTTTATGGGGTTTTGCGCTTTCACCTGCTCCTGGTCAAAGACCTGGGGCCGGCTTACTCTTCTCATCTCCTCCTGCTTTTCGGCTTGGTTTCCATGGGGGTGGCCGTTCCCTTCATCCTCCTGCAGGGGGAATTGAAACGGCTGTTGGCCTACTCAAGCCTGGAACACATGGGGGTCGTCACCTTCGCCGTCGGCTTGGGGACTCGCCTGGCTTTTTACGGCGCGGCTTTGCAGCTTCTGGCGCATGCCTTGGCCAAATCGCTCCTTTTCTTTTGCGCGGGGAACATCATGGAGAAATACGGCACCCAAAAGCTGCCGAAAATCGCGGGGTTGGTGGGAACATTACCCTGGACTGGGCCGATTTTCCTCCTGATGGTCCTGGCCGTAGCCGGCATGCCGCCGTTTGGCCTCTTTTTGAGCGAATTGACCATTTTGCGGGCCGGATTTGCCGGCGGTGCCGCCATGGTTACCGTCATTTTCCTGTTCCTTCTGGCGGCCGTGTTTGCGGGACTCGCTTTTTACGCCGGACGGGTCGCTTTGGGCAAGGCTGGGAGCAACGTCCCTCGGGGTGAGCCGGTGCGGTGGTTTCCCTATTTATCCCTGGCGCCGCTTTTGGCCCTGCTCTTCTTGGGGCTGGGCATTCCCGGTCCCCTGACCGCCGGACTTTCCCAGGTGGCGGCGGTGCTGGGAGGAGTGACTCCATGAACCTGATCCGAGTTGCCAAAGCAGAAATGCTTGGGGTCGTCCGCGGAATCAAGGAGCGAGGCGGCGTCCTCTTCACCGTTTGCGGCAGCGACGAACGGCTTTGGGACCATGGTTTTGGCCTTTATTACGTCTTTTCCCTCGGGAAGGGTGGGGGATTTCAGACTGTGGCGACGATGGTGGATGCGGCCGACGCGGTTTTTCCTTCGGTCACCTCCGTCTTTGAGGCCGCTCACTGGGACGAACGGGAAATCCAGGATCTCCTGGGGTTGGTTCCCCTTGGCCATCTCGATCCGCGGCCCCTGGTCAGGCCGGACGACTGGCCGGAAGGGCTTTTCCCTTTGCGCAAGGACTTTCCGGCGGGCGAGCGTCCCCCCCTGGTGACCTCGCGGGAGTACCCCTTTACCCCCGTGGGGGGAGAAGGCGTGTTCCAGGTTCCCGTAGGTCCGGTCCACGCCGGGATCATCGAGTCGGGCCACTTCCGCTTCCACGCCGTGGGGGAGCGGATCATCAGCCTGGAAGCGCGGCTTTTCTACAACCACCGGGGAGTGGAGAAGTTGGCCGAAGGCCGAGAGGTGGAAGAGGCCATGTTCCTGGTGGAACGGATCTGCGGGTCTTGTTCTTGCAGTCATGCCGTGGCCTACGCTCAAGCCTTGGAAGAATTGGGGAGCCTCCAGGTTCCTCCCCGCGCAGCGGCGCTGCGCTCAACCTACCTGGAACTGGAGCGTCTTTATAACCACTTAAACGATGTGGGGGCCATCTGCGCCGGGACGGGCTTTTCTTTCGGCGCGGTGCATGGATCGAGACTCAAGGAAGAGGTTTTGGCCTTGAACGAGCGGCTGACGGGTCACCGTTACCTTTTCGGGACCATCGTCCCGGGGGGGCTTTCCCGTGAGCCTTTCGGGTTGGAGGGACTGGCCGGCGACCTGGCGGCGTTGCGCGAGGACTGGGGGGAGACCGTCGCGGTACTTCTGGACAACGAGTCTTTCCGGGAGCGGTTGCGGGACACCGGCAGGTTGAGCCGGGAGGCCGCCCGTCGCCTGGGGGTCGTGGGGCCGGCGGCCAGGGCTTCGGGAGTGGACCGGGACCTGCGCCGGGACCATCCCTACGCCGCCTACGGCCGGCTGGAAGTGACCGTGCCCGTCCAGCAAGGGGGGGACGTGGAGGCCCGCTTCCTGATCCGGGTAAAGGAGATTGCGGCCACCTTCGCCCTGCTGGAAGAGCTTCTAACGGACCTGCCCGCGGGGGGAATCCGCGTCCCCTTGGGGGAACTGCCCCCTTACACGCCAACTTTCGGCTACACCGAGTCCCCGCGGGGAGCCAACGTCCACTTCCTGCTGACCGCGCCGGGCAACCGGATTTACCGCCACCGGGTGCGATCGGCGTCCTTTCCCAATTGGGCCGCCGTCCCCTTTGCCGTGGAGGGAAACATGCTTCCTGATTTTCCTTTGATCAATAAGAGTTTTGAGTTGTGTTATGCCTGCCTGGATCGTTAGAGGGGAGTTTTGAGGTTTGCTGACCATCCTGAAAAAGCGTTGGAAAACCGGAGTGATCACGCCTCCCAACGGTGAGTTGGGACCTAAGGTTCCCGCCGTCGCGCGGGGACGGCTTGTTTCGAGCCGGGTGACGCCCGGCGCCGCCGCGGCCTGCCCAACCGGGGCGCTGTCTCGGTGCGGCTCCCGTGCTATAAAGGACTACGGGCGGTGCATCCTTTGCGGGAACTGCCTCCCACCGGGACGGGATGGCTTTTCCCCCGAATGGCTCCCCGCCTTCGCGCAACGCGAGGACTGCCGCACCTGGACGCCCCCGGCGGCCGCCGCCCGGGGAAAAGCCGGTGGTTCCCTGCAAATCCGCATGTTGGACGCCGGTTCCTGCAACGCCTGCGAACAGGAATTGGGCGCTTTAGCGTCCCCGGCCTACGACTTCCAGCGTTTTGGGCTGGATGTCGTCGCCTCGCCTCGCCACGCCGACGTCCTCTTGGTGAGCGGGCCGGTGACCAGGATGATGCGCCAGGCTCTGGAGCGAACCTGGGAGGCGATGCCGGCCCCCAAAATGGTTTTGGCGGCCGGAACCTGCGCCGTCAGCGGCGGGATCTTTCGCTCCTCCTACGCCACCCTGGACGGTCTGGAAGGCTGGGAAGGTGGGCCGGTCATCTGGTTGCCGGGCTGTCCGCCCCGGCCCCAGGCCATCCTGGAGGCCCTGTTGGCCTGCCGGGAGAAGTTGCGAGGGTCTTAGCGAATAATGATTGCCCTTTCCATGCAATCGGGGAGGGCACTTTGCCGAACTTTGAACAAAACTGGACCTAACGGGTCTGGATGTGGCATAATTTACCATAGATTAGAAACGAAATATTATTGACTTTATCACAGTTCTAGCTAAAATCTAGCTGAAGGGTGATGAGAAAATGATTTCCTTTGGAACGTTCGATGCTAAGAATAAACTCTCGGAACTTCTGGACTTGGTGGCCAAAGGTGAAAAAGTGGCTATTACCAGACACGGTCGGACGGTTGCGTTCTTGGTGCCTGCCGGAAAAGAGAAAAAACGCAAGCCCGAAGAATTGTTCGAGGCAATCGTGGAATTTGCCAAAGGCAACCGTTTGGACGGAGTCAGCATCCGCGAGTTGATCGAAGAGGGGCGGCGCTTTTGACTCTCGTTTTGGATGCCTCGGTAGCCTTGGCTTGGTGTTTCGACGATGAGTTGGACGCGGCGGCCCTGGCCGCCTTGGGGCACGTCACCGCGAAGGGAGCGGTGGTCCCGTCCGTGTTTTTCTTGGAAGTCGGCAATGCGCTGCTTGTGGGGCAACAGCGGGGTCGGCTAACCGAGGCCAGGACGGAAAAGTTTACGGAACTTCTGTTGGAGGTGTCCATTGCGTCAGAGGAGTTATCTCCCGAGGGGGCTTTGAAGCGGGTGTTGTCCTTGGCCAAAAGCCACGGACTTGCAACCTGCGACGCCACTTACCTTGATTTGGCAATGAGAGAAGGCTTGGCACTTGCGACTAAAGACCGAAAACTGGCCACAGTAGCTCGGCGGGTGGGCGTACCCCTTGCCTATTTAGAGGAACCTTTAGGCCGATGAAATTCTTCGATATTTCCTTGGCGATTAAGCCGGGGATGGTGGTCTGGCCGGGCGACCCGGAGGTGATCCTGGAGCGGATATCGTCCTTGGACCGGGGTGACTTCACCAACGTCTCTCGCCTCTCCCTTTGCACCCATGCGGGAACCCACGTTGACGCCTCCTTGCACCTTTTGGTCGGGGGAGCCGACGCCGCCTCCCTGCCCCTGAACACCCTGGTGGGTGAGGCCGAGGTTTGGGACCTGACGGCGGTTGAGGGGATCGTCGAACCGGGACACCTGACCGGACGGCGGCTGCCGGCCAGGCTTTTGCTGAAAACCCGCAACTCAGCCCTTTGGCAAGGGCAGACTTTCAGCCGGGAGTTTGTCGCTCTGGGTGAGGCGGCGGCCCGCTTTCTGGCCGAGGGGGGCGTGCGCCTGATCGGGGTGGATTACCTTTCGGTGGATGCTTACAGCAACCGGGATCTTCCTGTCCACCGCACCCTGTTGGCGGCGGGCATCGTTGCGCTGGAAGGGCTGAACCTGTCGGAGGTTCCCGCCGGCGCCTACCGGTTGGTCTGCCTGCCCCTGCCCCTGGTGGGGGCGGACGGGGCTCCGGCCAGGGCGGTCCTGCTGGCGGACGGTTGAGATGCCGGGGCGAGGTGCAAGCGGGGAGGGGGCGGGGTGACGGACGTTTTCGACGCCCATGCCGTTCGTTATGACCAATGGTTTGAACGTCATCCGGCGGTCTACCGGGCTGAATTGCGCGCCGTCGAGGATCTGTGGCCGGCGGTGGAGCGTGGGGTCGAGATCGGCGTCGGCTCGGGCCGCTTTGCCCTCCCGCTGGGCATCCGCCATGGCGTTGACCCGGCGGCGGGGATGCGTCGCTTGGCGCGGGAAAGGGGCATTGAGGCCGTGGAAGGGGTGGCGGAAAGGCTCCCGTATCCGTCGGATTCCTTCGACGCCGTTTTGCTGGTGACCAACATTTGTTTTGTTGCCGATCCGCTCGCGGCTGCCGAGGAGGCGTGGCGCATCCTGCGGCCGGGAGGAAGCGTCGTGGTCGGCTTCATCGACCGGGACAGTGCGCTCGGGCAAACCTATTGCGGCGAGGTCGGGCGGGGAAGCCCGTTCTACCGCCGGGCGCGTTTTTTCGGCGCCGCGGAGGGATACGGCAGGGGCCTTTTCGTGGCCGTCAGGGGAAGCAAGACCGAAACGGAACGGTGACGGAAAGCGCCGACCTCCGGGCTATAAAGGCATAATTGAGGCCACCAGCAGCGACAAGAGGACGAAGAAGAAGAAAGCGAAGATGGCCGCTTGGCAGGCTTCGCCCAAAATGCGGGACTTCGGCAGCCTGTGCTTCTCGCGCTCGCCGTAGGTGATCAGAAAAGCCGCAAGGGCGCCCAGAGAGCCGAAGACCAGTCCCAGAAGGAGAAAAAGCCAAAACAGGCCGCTAGACATGCGGCGATCCGGCCGCTTCCCGCACGGCGCGGGCCGGGTGTCCGGCCAACCGGCGGAGGGCGTCGCGCACTTGGGGCGAAGCGGGGAGGTGGCTCAAGGCGTCCACCACGGCCAACCCTTGGACCACGTCAATGGGATGGGCCAGGGCGCATTCAGCCAGCGGATCGGCGGCCGCGGGGTCGGCCCGATGCTGCAGGCTGATGATGGCCGCCATGCGCACCTGGGGGTGGGGATGTCCCAGGGCGTGGATCAGGCGCTGGGTATAAGGCGTTTCCCTGGCCCAAGCGTCGATGTTTCGGCCACAGGCCGGGCAAAGGCGGCTGCCGGGCGGGATCTCGGCGAAGCACACGAGGCAATATTCGCTTGGCATCAGCGGTTTTCATCACCTATCCGTTGGGTGCAGGCGTTGAGCGGGGATTGGCGGGCTCGCCGGGAAGAGCTGAAGCCGGAATAAGAGAAAGGCTGCGAATGGCCTTCGCAGCCTTTTTTGCGTTCAGCCGGCCAGCTTGGCGGCGGCCCGCATGAGTTGGGCCACCGGGCCGGGCAGGTGCAGGGAAAAGATCAAGAGGATCACGCCGCTGAAGACGGCGGCGGCGACCGCCCAGGGGTTGGCGGAAGTTCCGACCTCGGGCGGCGTGGGCGTCGGCGAAGGCGGCTCCCGTGCTATAAAGGTCATTTTGGTCAAGTGATAAACCAGGCCGGTCAGACTGGTGAGCAAGACGGTGGCCAGGAGGACCGCCAAGAGGGGCGAGGCGGCGAAGGCCGCTCCCAGGAGACCCAGCTCGCTGAGAAAGTTGCCGAAGGGGGGAGAGCCGGCGACGGCGAAGCCGGACAGGAGGAGGACGGCGGCGGGGACGGGGGAACGGGCCAGCGATCCGGCCAGGGCGGACAGGTCGCGGGAGCCTCCCTCCTCCGTTACGGGGCCGGCGGCCAGAAAGAGGCTGCCCTTGGCCAGGGAGTGGTAGAGCATCTGGAGGAGGGCGGCGCCGGCTCCCAACTCACCTCCCAGGCCGAAACCGGCCACGATGAGGCCCATGTTCTCCAGGGTGGACCAGGCCAGGAGCCGCTTCAGATCCCGGCTGACCAGGATCATTACGGCGCCCGCCGCCGCCGAGAGGAGGCCGGCCGCCAAGAGGGTTTCCTGGCTCCAGGCGCCCAGGGCGGGGCGTACCAAGAGCAGATAGCGCACCAGGGCGTAGACGGCGAGACCCAATTCGGCGCCGGAAAGAAGGGTGGAGACGGGGGACGGGGCTTCCGAATGGGCGTCGGGCAGCCAGGGGTGCAGGGGGAAGAGGCCGATCTTGGCTCCGAAGCCGACCAGGGCCAGGGCGAAGGCCACCGCGGCGAGAGCCGGATCGAGGTGGCCGGCGCGGGCGAAGGACAGGAGGGCGGACCAGTCGGGAACGGGGGTGGGGACGGCGGCGAGGAGGAAGCCCAAGGAGAAGAGGGAGCACAGACTGCCGGCGCCGGTGAGCAGGACGAATTTCCAGGCGGCCTCCACCGATCTTGAGGTGCCCGCCCGGTCCACCAGGAGGGCGGAGGATACGGTGGTCGCTTCCAGGGTGACCCACAGGAAGACCAGGTTTCCGGCCAGGGTGACGGCGACCATGACGGCCAGGAAGGTGGGGAAGAGCCAGCCGAAGAGGCGGTCGTCGCGCCCGCCGTCCGCGTCCCGCGCCGGAGGAGATTGTTGCGCCCAGGAGGCCGTGGCGGCGGCGGCGCCGAGGATGCCCACGGGGAGGAGGAAGAGGGCGGACAGGGCGTCGACTTGAAAGAACCCATGCAGGTTGGCGCCGGCGGCGACTCGGGTCAGCAGGAGGACGGCGGCCAGGAGGGTGACCCACCCGGAGATCAGAACAAGATAGCGCTGGACGTGCACCGCCGCCTGGGAAGGGGAGAGAGCGACGATCACGGCGGTCAGGGCGACCAGGACGGGGAGAGCGAGGGCGGCTTCGACCCAGGGCATTGGGGCGCACCTCTTTTGCGGAAGTGGTTATACGAAAGCGCGGACGCCGACGGCCGACAGGGCGACCAACCCGGCGGTTCCCAGCAGCAGGAGGCCAAGACTCAAGGTGGCGGCGGCTTCCCGAAGACCGGGAGCGAAGCGACGGGCGACCGGTTGGGGTTCCTCCCGGTGGAAGAGCCTGGTCAGGCAGCGCAGGTAGGCGATGAAAGCCACCAAAGAGGCCGCCAGGAGGAGGGCGGCGGCCGGGGGGGATTCCCGGAAGACGCCGGCCAGGATGCCCAATTCGCCGAAGAAGGTCGGGAACGGGGGGAGGCCCAGGGCGGCCAGCCCTCCGACCAGGAGAAAGACGGCGGGCAAGGCCGGGCGGCGGGCCAGCAGGCCGTTCAGGGAGGAGAGGGGCAACTCGCCGTCTCCGGCCAAGCCTTCGGCGCTCAGGAAGAGGGCGGCCTTGGCCAGGGAGTAGAAAAGGATCAGGATCAGGGCGCCGGCCAGACCCAGAAAATTGCCCGAACCGAGGCCGGCCACGGCCCAGCCGACGACCTCCACGGTGGAATAGGCCAAGAGTTGGCGCACGTCCCGGCTGGTGGCCAGGCCGGCGGCGCCCGCGGCCACCGATAGGAGACCGGCGGCCAGGAGGAGATGGCCGGCGACAGATCCCAGGACCGGATGGATCAGCAGGACGTAGCGGGTCAGGGCGTAGAGACCTAAGGCGATCTCTCCCGCGGAGAGGAGGACGGCGGGAGCCGGAGCCTGGGTGTAGGCGGCGGTGAGCCAGGGGTGGAAGGGGAATAGGCCGAGTTTGGCGCCGAAGCCCGCGAGGGCTAAGGCCAGGGCAACGGCCAGGAGGCCGGGCTGCAGTTGATGGGCGTGGGCCGCGAGGTAGGTCCAGGAGGCGCTCGGACGCGGGGACGCGGCCACCAGGAAGCCGAGGGCCAAGAGGGAGGAGAGGCTCCCGCCGGCGGTCAGGAGAGCGGTCTTCCAGGCGGCTTCCAGGGAGGCTTTCACCCGCCGGGTGTCCACCAGCAGGACGAAGGCCAAGCCGGCGGCCTCCAAGCCGGCCCAGAGGAGGACCAGATTGTTGGAGGTCCCGGCCAGGGTCAGGCCCAAGACCAGGAAAGCCGAAAGGCGGGAGTACCAACTCCCCTCCCGCCGCGCGGAGGAGGCCAGGGCGGCGATGCCCGCCAGTACTCCCGCCAGGAGGAGGAAGAGGAGGCTGAGGGGGTCGAGGCGCAACGGGCCGAAGGACGTGGGTAACCAACCGGAAGCCGCGGTCAGCCCGGCGGTTAAGGCCAGTCCCCAGCCCGCCAGCAGGAAGCCCGCGCGTTCAAAGCGCGGCCCGCCGAAGGTGAGCACCAGACCGAGGGTGGGGACGCCTAAAATGAGGATGAAGGGCATGGTTGGGACCATCCTTTACCTAAATTTTCAGGGTCGCCAAGAACAAGGCGACCAAGAGGGCCAGGAGCAGCCAGAGAAGATAGGTGCCCAGATTCCCGGTGTGGAAGGCCTGAAAGCGGCGGGCCAAGCCCAGGACCGCGTTGACCATCGGGCGGTAGAAGAGGTCCTCCTGTAGGGTGCGCAGGGAATAACGATGGGTGAGGGAGGGGGGAGCGGCTTCGGGCAGGCCGATCTCTTGGGCCAAGGTCAGGGCGTTGACCGGCGCGGGGCCGGCCAGGTGGGCGAGGGGGTGCAGCCGTTCGCTGTTGACGGCCACCACCTCGGAGGAGACGCCCAAAGCGCCCTTGACCAGGGTGCGGACCGGGCCGGCGTATCCCAGGGCGGTGTATTGTGTACGGGGCTGGGCCGGCAGGTAGCCGCCGTTCCAGGCCGGAGCTTCCCGCCGCCGGCGGCCGCGGGAGAGGAGGAAGGCCAGGCCGGACCCCACGGCCAGCCCCAAGCCCAGGTAGGCCGGAGCGGCGCTGGAAAAAGAGGGCGTGGGGGCCAGGACCAGACCGGGCAGGGGGAGGAAGGAAAGGAGGCGCCCTCCCAGGGAAACCAACAGGGGGACGGCGACGGGATGGGTGAAAACGGGCGGAGCCAGGGCCGAGAGAGCGGCGCCGAAAGGCGCCCCCGCCACACCCTGCAGGATTCCCAGGAGGGCGGTGGGGAAAAGTCCCAGGCCCAGACAGGCCGTTCCCAGGAACCACAGGGCGGTGGCCATCCACGGGGAGGGTTCCCGAGCCTCGGCGGCGGCGGCGCTGCGGGGCGCCCCGAGGAAAGCCACGCCGAAGAGTTTGACGAAAAGGGTGACGGCAAGCCCCGCGGTCAGAGCCAGCAACACCGCGGCCAGGACGAAGAGGAGGCGCAGGTCGGGCCGGGGGAGGTTGTAGGCCAGGAGGAGAGACTGGAGGGTCAGCCACTCGCTGGTGAATCCGTTCAGGGGCGGCAGGCCGGCGATGGCCAGGGACCCGAGGAAGAAGGCGGGGGTGGTCAGGGGCAGGCGCCGGACCAAGCCCCCCAGGAGGTCGACGGCCTTGACTCCGGTGGCCCGGTCCACGCTCCCGGCTCCCAGGAAAAGGAGGCCCTTGAAAAGGCCGTGGTTCAAAAGATGGAAGAAGCCGGCGGCGGCGGCCAGGGCGGCCAGCGCGGGAAGATGGGCGGAGGCGAAGACGCCGGCCGCGCCCCAGGCCGCCAGGACCAGTCCCATGTTTTCGATGGTGGAGTAGGCCAGGATGTGCTTGACCTCCCGGGAAAGCAGGGCGTAGGTGATCCCGATCAGGGCGCCGACGGTGCCGAGCGCCAGGACGACCCCGCTCCACCAGGCCGGGCCGGGGCCGAGGATGAGCACGTCCACCCGCCAGAAACCGTAAAGGCCCATCGCCACCAGGACGCCGGAGAGGAGGGCGGAAAAATTGGCCGGGCCGGCGGGGTGGGCGCGGGGGAGCCAAACGCCCAACGGCGGATAGCCGATCTTCGTGCCGAAGCCGACCAGGGCCAAAAGGAAGACGGCGTCCCGCGCCGGCGGAGCCAGGGTGGGGGCGGCGGCGGCCAGGGCGGGGAAAAAGAGGCTTCCGGCGTGGCGGGCCAGGATCAGCAAGGCCAGCAGGACGAGCATGGCGCCGCCCTCGGTGATCACGGTCATCAGGAAGGCGGCGGGGGCGGCGTCCGGATGGTGGGGTTCGAGAACCAAAAGCAGGTAGGAGAAAAGGCCCATGGCCCCCCAGGCGAAGAGAAAGACGACGACGTCCCGGGCGGTCAGAACCGCCAGAAGGTCCAGGTAAAGAAGCTGCAAAAGGACGACGAAGAAGCGGGCGCGTTTTTCCCCGTAGCTTTGGAGGTAACCCAGGCTGTAGAGGTTGACGCTCAAGGCCACGGCGCCCAGGAGGAGGCCGAAGTAGGCCGTCGTGGGATCCAGGCCGAAGTGAAAGGAAAGACCCGGCAGGGGGGAGGGGAGGCTGAAGGCGGCGCCGGTGGGGGCGAAAAGGCCGACGGCGGCGGCGACGAGGCCGGCGGCTCCGCTCAAAAGGCCCAGGCGGTAGGGAAGGCGACTGGGGAAGAGGGGCAGGAGGGCGCCGACGACCAGCAAAAGGGCGCCCAAGCTCAGGAGGTTCATCCGGACGCCTCCTCCGGGAGGGATTCGCCGGTCCGTCCCAGGGCCAGGAGGATGCCCTCCAGGATGGCCAGGGGATGGGGCGGGCAGCCGGGAACGTAGACGCAAGGCTCCAGCACCTGGTCCAGGCCGCCGTGGGAGAAGGCCGAGGGCGGGAAGGGTCCCCCGCCGGTGGCGCAGGCGCCGACGGCGATGACCAGGCGCGGCGCGGGCAGGGCATCCAGGGCGGCGGCCAGGGGATCGGCCATGCCGGCGGTCACCGGCCCGGTCACCAGGAGGGCGTCGGCGTGCTTGGGGGTGGGGGTGAAGGAAAGGCCGAGGCGGGTCAGGTCGTAGAAGGGGTTGGCCAGAGCCTGGATCTCGGCCTCGCAGGCGCCGCAGGAGCCGGCGTCCACGGTGCGCAGGGCCAGGGAGCGGCGCAGGATTCGCCCCCCCGGGGCGGGTTGGGGAGAGGGAGCCTGGCGCAGGGCGGCCCGGCTGGTGGCCGCTCCCAGGGGTGAAGGCGAAAAGGTCAGTTGCCCGTTGGAACAAGCGGTGACGCAAAGGCCGCAACGGAGGCACTCGGCGTGGTCGACGGCGACGCCGCCCGCTTGCGCGGACAGGGCGGCCGTGGGGCAGGCCGCGGCGCAGCGGCGGCAGTCGGCGCAGCCGGACGCGGAGCTGACTTTGAGGTAACCCCGGAAGGGTCCGGTGTCCGGGACCGGCCCATGGGGGAAACGGGTGGTGACGACGCCGGAGCGCAGGACTTCCAAGGCCCAGGGGATCAAGAGGTTGCCTCCTTTGCTAAAGGCTGATTCCCGCATAGGCCAAGCCGAAGCTCGACTCGATGATGGGGAAGTCGGTGAGGATGTTGCCGGGGGTGGCCCGGGAGACGGCCAGGAGGTTGGGGACGGAGGGGGAGGCGATCCGGACGTGACCGAGGCTGCCGGGGGTTTCGTCCGGGGTTACCAGCCAGGCCACCTGGCCGCGGGCGCCCTCGACGAGACCCAGACCAAGGGGGAGGAGGGGGTCGGCGAGGGGACGAGGATCGCTCCAGGGGGCCTGCAGGTGGTCGGCGGCGGCGGCGATCAGTTTCGACGCGGTGGCGATCTCGGACACGCGCACCCGCCAGCGAGCCAGGGCGTCCCCTTCCTCCCGGAGCGCCGGGCTGAAGGGCAGTTCGCCGTAGAGGGCGAAGGGCTGGTCGCGCCGGGTGTCGGTGTCCTGGTCCGAGGCCCTGGCCACCGGGCCGCGGGCGCCGAGGGCTTTCGCCCAAAGCGGGGTGAGCCTTCCGGCGGTTTCTAAACGGTCCCGGTGGCTGTAGGTGGACAGGGCGAGTTGTGAGAGCCGGGGAACTTCCCGGTCAACCTCCCCCAGGAACTGAGTTAGGGCGGTGAGGCCCGCTGCGGGGAGTTCCCCCGCGATTCCGCCGAGGCTGACGGCACCGCGCAGGAAGCGGTGGGCGGTCAGGCTTTGGGCGGTCCGGCGGCCTTTCTCCTCCAGGAGGCGAAAGGCGGCCTCGGCCACGGCCAGACCGGTGGCTTGGCAGGCGCGTCCCAGGTCGGAAAGGTGGACGATGATCCGTTCCAGTTCCAGGAGGCAGACGCGGGCGGCCAGGGCACCTCCGGGCGGCTCCAGGCCCCAGACCGCTTCGGCCGCTTGAACGAAGGCGAGGGAATGGGCGACGCTGGAGGTGCCCGAGACAAGTTCGGCTAAGGGGAGGGCTTTTTTCAGGGGAAGGTTCTCAAAACGTTTTTCGACGCCGCGCATCTTCATATTGGCCTGCAGGCCCAGGTGGTGGATGTCCTCACCCGTGACCTCGAAAAGGAAGAAGCGGGATTCACCCACCCAACTGCTGATCGGCCCCAGAGGGATGCGGAAGGCTCCCGGCCCTTCCACCAGTTCCAAGGGGAGGGGGGACTCTAATTCGGGGGGGCGGGGGAGGTCGGACAGGAGGCGCCCGCGGGGGAAGGCGAAGCCCCCCTCCGGCCAACCGGAGGGAAGGCGCCAGGGACCCGGGACTTCCCCTTCCAGGGTGACGCCGCAGGTTCCCCGCAGGGAAGCCTCCCAGGGCCAAAGGACCGGGTGGGTGGGGCTGAGGGCGGGGAAAGACCGGCCGGGTTCCAGGGTGGTGGTCAGGAGGAGGGGCCGGCCCGGTCCCGGCGGGGTCAGGGCCAGAACCACTTGCGCCACCGCGTTGCGGGGGATGCCCGCCAGGATGGCCACTCGGGCACCGTTCTCCAAATGGCGGCGGGCTGTTGCCAAGAAGGCTTCCAGGGGCAAAGACTGGGAGATGGCCGAACGCCTCCTTTTAGCCGCGCAAGTTGTTCAGTTTCGACACGTCCGTATGCCCCAGCCGCTGGTACATCCGCCGGACCAGGATCCCGGCCACCAAGGCCAGGAGCCATAGGTCCAGGAAAAGGCTCATTTCGGCCAGCAGGGAGAAGCCTGAGATCAGGGCCAGGAGACCGAGAATGACCCCGTTTTCCCCCAAAAAGAGGGAGAGCACCTGGGGCAGGGCCTCCCGGCGGCTGGCCGCCGCCGCCAGGGACCAGAAGAGGGCGGCCAGACCAGCCACCAGGAGGAAATGCCGGGAGCCGGCGGCGGCGCCGGGCAGCAGGACGAACGCCAGGACCAGGAGGACGGCCGCGGCGACGAAGGCCGCCGGGGGAGAGAGGTAAGCGGAAAATTCGGTCTGGTCCAGGAGTTCCCGCCGGAGGCGGCGGCGCAGGATCCAGGGGACGGCGAAACCCTTGCCCAGGGCGTTGAGCAGGGCTAGGACGAGGAGGATGGGATCGTGGGCGTCCAGGCCCAGGATGGCCATGCAGGCGGCCAGGGTCAGGGATTGGCCGGTGTAGGCGGCGAAGAGTCCCGAGGTCTTCCGGGCGTTCAGGGCGGCGAAGGAGAATCCCAGGAGCAGGACGGCCGGCAGGTTAAACGCGGGAGCGAGGAAGGGTGTGGGCATGGACGGCCCTCCTTAACTTAGGGGATGAAGACCTGGAACAGGGCGGCCAGCAGCGCGGCGGCAAACGCCGCCCCCAAAAACTCAGGCACCCGGAAGAGACGGAGCTTGGCGCCGGAGACCTCCACCAGGATGACGACGGCGACGGCGAGGAGATATTTGGCGAAGACGGCGACGGCGGCCAGGAGGAGGCCTGCGGGGTCGGCGTGGGCGGCCAAGCCCCAGGGGGTGGCCAGGACGTTGACCAGGATGGTGAGGAGGACGGTGAGTTTCATGGCGCCGCCCCAGCGCAGGAGGGCGAGGCGGGGGCCGGAGTACTCGAGGAGGCGGGCCTCGTCGATCATGGAGAGCTCGTGGAGGCTGGCGGGGTTGTCCACCGGGATGCGTCCGGTCTCGGCCAGGATGACCAGGAAGAGGGCCAGGGCGACCAGCAGGTGGGCGGGGGACAGGAGGTGGGCAGGGCTGACCAGGGAGCGTTGGACGACGTAGGGGATGGTGGCGTGGGCGGTCAGGGCGACGGTGAAGATGACGGTGATCAGGACGGGTTCGGCCAGGAAGGAGACCAGGCGGGAACGGGAGGAGCCGATGCCGCCGAAGGGGCTGGAGGGGTCGAGGGCGGCCAGGACCAGGAAGAAGCCGCCCAGGGAGAGGACGAAGCCGCCGCCAAGCATGTCCCCGGCGAAGGCGTAGGCGAGGGGGAAGTTGGTGAGGACGGGAATCAGCAGGGTGACGACCAGGGGGGCGGCGAAGTAGACGTAAGGGGCCAGGCGAAAGACCCAGGAGGCCCCGGTGGGGAGGAGGTCTTCCTTGCGCAGGAGCTTGAGGAGGTCCCGGTAGGGCTGGAGGAGGGGCGGGCCGCGGCGCAAAAGGAGGCGGGCCTTGACCGTGTCCAGAAAGCCCTTGACCAGGGGGGAGAGGAGCAGGATGAAGAGGAGTTGGGCGAGTTGGGGGAAGAGGCGGTCGGGGGAGGGCATGGGCGCGGGACACCTCCAAGTGGGCTGGGTTGGGAGGGGCCGGAGCGGGGGGGACGGGGCGGGGCGGGACGGGGCGGGACGGGGCGGGGCGGGGCGGGGCGGGGCAGGGGGGACGGGACGGGGAAAAGAAAAACCCCTTCGTTTTGGCAGCTTGGCGCAAGACGAAGAGCCTTTTGTGGGCAAAAGGATAGCGCCTGCCGCCAAGCAGGCGCTATCATCCGTTTTCGGCGGTTTCGACCTTCCGGCCGGGGTGAGCGTCCATCACCCTGAGGCATTATAACGGAAAAAATTATAACAAGGGGAAGCTTTTTGGTCAACGGGCAAAATGTATTTGGGTGCACGACATAAAAGTAAACTGTGGTAACCCGCGCTTCCGGCTAACCCATTGTACCCACAAATTTGTCGTGCACTCCGGAAGGTATTGCATTTTTCATTGTGCGGGAGTATAAAGTAATTAGAGGAGGGCAAGCGCGAACTTGACCTCCCCGGTTGTCGGATGCAGCCGGGTCGATAGAAACAAGCGAACGGGAGTAGTCGTCTAAATGGCGGCTATTTCCGTTTTTTGATCCATAACCGGGTCAGCAAGCCCAAGATGCTCAATACACCCAAGGCCACCGGAACCGTCAGGTCCAATCGCAAGCTCATCGACACCACCTCCTTGCCTCTGGCCTTGTCCGCAGGAAACGGAGAAGATCCGGCCACACCCGACGATGGCCTTAGAGGCAAGGAAATTTCGGCTCCGGGGAGACACTCCCCACACCAAATCCATTGTACCAAATTGAGGTTTCAGAGGAAAGGCCGCCCGGTTGGGAGGGTGCACGACATAAAAGTGAGATGGACTTGACAGCCAGGGAAGCCGTAATGGCTTAACCTGAATGTATAATCACATTCAGGAGGGGGCCTATATGCCTGAGGACATTCAGCAGCTTGAAACGGAACGGGAACAACTGTGTCGACAGCTTTCTGAAATTGGTGACTTTCGTCGAGGATCGATTAATGCCAATTACCGTCGTTGTGGCAAGCCATCCTGTGCTTGTGCGCAGCCGGGGAATCCAGGACATGGCCCCCAGTATCTTCTTACCGTTAAAGTTGAGGGCAAGTCCTACGCTAAAAACCTCCATCCTGGTCAAGAACTTGAGGCGGTTAAAAGCCAAGTGGACAACTACCATCACTTCAGAGAATTAAGCGATCAACTCGTCCAGGTAAATGAGCAAATCTGCGATATTAGGCCCCGAGTTTCCCAGGCCGGAGCGAAAGCAACGGCCAAAAAGGGGGCCTTAAAGCAGGCTTCGCGACGAAAATCGCCAGGGAACTCCAAATCTTCTTAGGCCAAGAGACTGTTGAAAACCCCGACTTTGAAGCCGTGGAAACCGCCTTGCGCGGCAAGGCTCTCCAGATCGCCACTCGATGCTTGGAGAGCAAAATCAACGCCGACACCTCCGACCGTTCAGGGCCGGAACTCCCTTGCTCCTGCGGCGGCACCGCCCGGTACGTGGAGCGGCGGGAGAAAACCTTCAGCACCGTTTTGGGAAACATTACCCCGAAACGGGCTTATTATTATTGTCCTGCCTGTGGTGGAGTGTTTTTTCCCCAGGAAAAAGGGGAATTGTTTCGCGGCCCATGCTATTTCGTCCGCGTTCGGATATAATTGGTGGCGAGGTGAGGCAACCATGACCCGGCGTTTCAAGGTGATCCTGGAACCTGATCGCGAAGCTGGAGGTTTCGTTGCCAAGGTCCCGTCCCTTCCGGGCTGCGTAACTCAGGGAGAGACCGTCGAAGAAGCGTTGGGCAATGCCAGGGAGGCAATCGAACTCGTCCTTGAGGACTTGTCCGAACAGGGAACCCAGCCCCCCGAAGACGACGTTATCGTTACCGAAATCGAAGTTGCCGTATGAGCAAGCTGCCAACGGTGACGGGCCGGCAAATGTTGAACGCCCTCCAACGTGGGGGCTTCTTTGTTGTCAGGACTCGCGGAAGCCACTATCGCTTGGCTTCCCGTGAAGACCTCTCCCGTCGGATGACGGTCCCTGTCCACAAAGGGCAGACTTTGAAACGGGGAGTGGTCGAGAGCATTTTGGAACAAGCAAACTGGACTGTGGAAGACCTGCTCAAATTTCTCTAACCCCAGACTTTTGGCTGCCCCCGCCAATCCCCCAGGGTTCGGGAACCTCGGGGGTGACAACCGGCATCTCCGCAAGTTCCATTTTGACACACATCCAAACTTCTTCCACCCCGCCATGCGGCACCTTGGCGTCGGCCAGTATCTTGATGATTTACAAGGCAATCTTCCGCAGGGCAAAGGGCGCTTTGTTTTCCATGTTCGCCACCTCCTTTTAATTTGGAAAATACCCCTCCGGGTGGCTGCGTCAAGGAGGAGAGCGAAGCGATCCTTGACGAAGACGTGAACCGGAGGGGCAAAAACCAAAAGAAAGGCAGGCCCCTAAGTTGTGGTTTTTGCGGTTATTAAAAGACCTTAGTTTCGCCAGTCTCCGAGAGAGTAGTTGATACCATTTGGCTTCCAGGCCCTAAAGTGTGGTGGCAAGAATCAGCGGGTAGGCAGATAGCGTTGCAAATCGAAAATATCGGCGGCCTTCGCGGTGGCCGGCATTCGTGGTTGGTGGCTTACCATGGGCCGGAAGGCTTATCCTGAAGCCAGGCAACTGCT
>JAJZBP010000182.1 GCA_021798855.1 Bacillota bacterium | reverse complement strand
CCCTCTATCTTCAGTTTTCAAGATAATGGAGGGGTTCGGCTACGTACATACGCCCGTCGCCCGAGGCGAGGGCAAGGAACAGACCTCCGCCAAACCCTCCGACGCCCAGTTCGCCGCCGGGGGCGTCTCCCGTGCTATAATGGAAATATTATACCACAATCAGGGAGGATTGGGAAGGTACAATAGGAGCGGGCGCTTCATTCCACCCATGAATGAGTAGTGGGCGCATCAAGCCGAAATTTTGTAACCTACCGGAAGAATGCCTGAATTCGGTTCCGGATTTGGTCCCGCACCTCCCGGAAGCGGGCCGTGATTTCTTCCTCGGTGCCGGTGGCTTTGGCCGGGTCGGGCAGAGCCCAATGGAGGCGGAGCGTGCCCGGTGGAGTCACCGGGCACCGCTCCGCGGCGTCGCCGCAAAGGGTGACGATCACGTCCTGCGCCGTAAGCCTGTTCGGATCAATGATTTTGGAAACCTGGCCGCTGATGTCCACGCCGACTTCGGCCATGACCGCCACCGCCCGCGGGTTGATGCCGTGGGCCTCCAGGCCGGCGCTGTAAATCTCCCACCGTCCTTCGGCCAGGAAGCGGGCCCAACCCTCGGCCATCTGGCTGCGACAGGAGTTGCCGGTGCAGAGGAAGGCCACTCGTTTTTGCGGTTCCATCGGAACACTCCCTTCAGAACTAACCTAAAACAAACCTTCCGGCCACCGCCAACCAGCCGGCCAGGGCCAGCAGGGTCACCAGGAGGATGAAGGGGGTCAGGGTGAGGCCGACCTTCAGGTAGTCGGTCCAGGTGATCTTCAGTCCCCGGACGGAGAGGACGTGGAGCCAGAGCAGGGTGGCCAGCGAACCGATGGGGGTCAGCTTGGGACCAAGGTCCGCTCCCACCACGTTGGCGAAGATCAAGCCGTGGTGCAACAGGATCGTAGTGTGCACGGGAGCGATGGAGAGCGCTCCCACCATCACGGCGGGCATGTTGTTCATGCAGGAGGAGAGAACGGCGATCAGGGCACCGGTGCCGACCACCCCGAGCAAGAGACCGTGCCCCGCCAGGCCCGCCAGGAGGGCGGTCAGGCCGGCGGTGAGGCCGGCGTCCCGCAGGCCGAAGACCACCAGGTACATTCCGATGGAAAAGATGACCACCTGCCAGGGGGCGGATTTGAGCACTCGCCAAGGGTTCACCGTCTTGTCCCGGCGGGTACCGGCGAGGAGGGCTATGGCTCCGGACCAGGTGATCAGGGACACCGGCAGGTGAAGCAAAGCACCGACCAGGTAGCCGGCCAGCACCGCCCCCAGGACGTACCAACTGGCCTTAAAGAGCCACGGCGCCCGGATGGCCGAGGCTGGCTCCGGTAGCTTCTCCGGGGAGTAGGTGGCGGGAATATGGCGACGGTAGTACCAGAAAACGGCGGCGAGGGTCGCGGCCAGGGCGGCTAGGTCCGGAACCAGCATAACCCCGGCGTAACTAATAAAGTCCAGGTGAAAGAAGTCGGCGGAAACGATGTTGACCAGATTGCTGATCACCAGCGGCAGGCTGGTGGTGTCGGCGATGAAGCCGCAGGCCATGATGAAGGCCAGCACCCCTCGTTGGTCCAGTTCCAAAACCAAGACCATCTCGTAGACGATGGGCGTAAGAATGAGGGCGGTTCCGTCGTTGGCGAAGAAAGCCGAGACCAAAGTTCCCAGGATCATTATGTAAACCATGGCCCGGCGTCCGTCCCCACGGGCCAGTCGGCCCATGTGGAAGGCCGCCCAGCGGAAGAAACCGGCGTCGTCCAAGACCAGGGAGATGACGATGAGGGCCACGAAGGTGAGGGTGGCGTCCCAGACGATGCCGGTCACGGTAAGGATGTTGGCGGGCTTGATCACCCCCAGCGCCAGATCCAGGGCGGCTCCGCCGAGGGCGGCCCAGCCTATCCCTAAGCGGCGCGGCTGCCAGATAACCAGGATCAGGGTGAGGATAAAGACGGTTGAAGCGGCGACGGCCATCGGCGGCATCCTCTTTTCGCTTTATTCGCAGTTGATCGTGCGTTCGGGAATGCCGGCATCCCCGAAGAGGGAGAGACAGGCGGTGAAGAGTTCCCGGAGCTTTTCCCGGTCCAGGGAATAATGGATCCAGCGGTGGTCCTGCGGATCGCGCCGGTCACGCACCAGGCCGGCCTTTTTCAGCGTCTGCAGGTGGTGGGAGGCCAGGTTTTGCGGAAGGTCAAGTTGGGCGGTGATCTCGCAAACGCAATGTTCGCCCTGGAGGAGGAGGGTCAGGATGCGAAAGCGCGTCGGATCGGCGGCGGCCCGGAGGTTCGGCAGCAGACCGGCGGGAAGCGGCGATTCCAGCGGGGGAGCCTGGGAAAGAGACATGACCGACACCTCGATATCCATATATATTGATTCAATTTTAGTTGATGCATTTGCGTTTGTAAAGCGGCGCGGCGAGGATTATAATAGGGCCAGGAGGTACGATGAAAATGGGACTTTTTGCACGCATGACCACCATCTTCAAGGCCAAGGCCAACGCGGTGATGGATAACCTGGAGGATCCGAACGAGACCCTGGATTATTCCTACGAGAAACAACTGGAACTCTTGCAGAAAGTGCGTCAGGGATTGGCCAACGTGGTCACCAGCAAGAAGCGGTTGGAGTTGCAAAAGGCGAAGCTGGAGCAGAGCGTGGCCAAGGCGGAGGAACAGGCGCGACAGGCCCTGGCGGCCGGGAGGGAGGACTTGGCGCGGGAGGTTCTGGGACGCAAGGCGGAACTGGATGGGCAAAGCGGTGAACTGGACGGGCAGATTGCCGCCATCCAGGCCCAGCAGGACAAGTTGACGCAGACGGAACGCAAGCTTTCCCTGAAAATCGAGGCCTTCCGCACCCAGAAGGAGACGATCAAGGCCCAATATTCGGCGGCCCAGGCCCAGGTGAAGATCGGCGAGGCGACCACCGGGATCTCGGAGGAGATGACCGACGTGGGTCTGACGATGCAGCGGGCCAAGGATAAGACGGAACGGATGCAGGCCAGGGCATCGGCCATCGACGAGTTGACGGACACCGGGGCGCTGGACGACGCCACGGATCCGGGGGACCGGGTGGAAAAGGAACTGGCCAAAATGCAGGCCGGAAGCCAGGTCGACGACGACCTGGCCAGGCTGAAGAAGGAGATGGGGCAGGGATGATGGTCCGGGTTTTGGGGGAAGGGCAGTACTGCGTTGAGGGTGGAACCTTGGACCGCCTCCTCCAGATGGAGAAAAGGCTGGAGGAGGCGGTCGTGACCAACGACGAAACCGAATTTCACGCGGCGCTGAACGAGGTCGTTTCCCTGCTCCGGGAGGAGGGGGAATCTCCCCACCCGGGACACTTGGGGGAATCGGAACTGGTCGTTCCCCCGGCGGATTACACCTTGGCCGAGGCGAGGGAACTGTTGGGGGGAGGGGAAAAAGAGGTTCATTAGCGCGGCGAGGCTGGAATATCCCCGGCGGGGTTGGGAAAACTTGTTTTGTCAAACCATCGCGGGGAGGACTCCACACCTGAAGCAACGCAATGTCTCCGACCCGGTGCAGACCGGGTTGATCTACGGGGCGGTCGGGGGCGTTTTGACCTTTCTGGCCAACCTGACCCTTTTCTTACCTTATGCGGCCGGGTGGTCCGCCGATTTAGGTCTGGTCACCTTCGGTTTGGCTGTGTTCCTATTCATCTTGGCCGGGCGGCGGGCGGGGGGAGATCTGCCCGCCGCACCCTTTGCCGGGGCCGGAGCGGGAATGGTGGCCGGCGTGGTATACGGACTGTTGACGGGCAGTCTGAGCACTTATTTGGGAGCTTGGTCGCCCTATGCCGCGGTGGTCGCCACTCTGGCTCCGCAGGTGCCGACCTTCCTCTTCTCACCGGGGAACTTCGCAGTGCAAACCGCATCCCTGGCGGTGGTGGCGGGCTTTTTGGGGGGAGCCGGCGGGTATCTGGGGAGCCTGACGGTGGGGGAACAAAGGCTCAAAAAATGAAAAAGGGCGGCCCAAGCCGCCCCCAAAAGCATTAAACCGGGGCATCCCAAAGGGGATACCATCGTTCCAGGTCCTTCTCCCAGGGAAGGGCCTGTTTCAGGATGGCCTGGAGGTGAAACTCGCGGGAAGTATCGCGTTCTTTGGTTTCGCCCCGGGGGGCGAAGGGATAGAAAACGCCGTGTTTGTAATGGTAAACCAGGTAGACCTTGCCGGCGTGGGAGTCGCGGAAGGGGAACAGGGCGGCCAGAAGGCCTTCGCCGAAACCGGCTTCCTGGAAGTTGGCTCCGATCAGGTGGACGGCGGCCACCAGGGACGAGAGATCGGCATCGGCCAGCGCGATCCAGCGGTAACCGAGTTGGTCGTCGACCTCCCGGGCATCAACCTGAAGATCGGCCGATGAGAGATGGAG
>JAJZBP010000181.1 GCA_021798855.1 Bacillota bacterium | reverse complement strand
CAAGGAATCGGAAACCGCCAGGATACGAATGGCCCAACCCTTTCCTCCGGGTTCCGGCCCACCTGCGACCGTTTTTTCCGCCATCAACTCGCCTCCACCAAGGGAAACAGGGCCGACCACCTGGCCACCGGCGCAAAGAGAGCGGCAACCCTGCGCAGCAGGGCCAACCGGTTTTCCCGCACCTTCTCCTCCTCGACCATGACCATGACCTCCCGGAAAAAATGGTCCAGGATCGGACCAAGCTTACCCAAATGCCCACAGTACTCGGCATAGGCGGCCTTCGGCAGGAGTTCTCGAGCAACCTCCTCTCCCTGTTGGACGGCCGCCAGCAGGGTGCGTTCCGCTTCCGTTCCCAGGAGGGATGCATCCACCGCCGACGGACCCTCTCCCGCCAGGGAAGCGGCCCGTCGCCAGGGCAGCAGCACCGCCGCCAGCCCTCCTCCGTCCACCATTGCCTGCAACGCCGCGGCCCGCCGGCGGGCGTCCGCCGGGCGATCAAAACCCACCCCCAACACCGCTTCCACGATCTCGTTGCAGTAACCTGAATCGATCAGGTAACCCCGCACCCGTCCCTGTAAGAATTCTTTCAGCCTTGCTTCCGCCTCGGCCTGACCCACCGGGAAGGATGCCCCCGGTTCCCGCAGATACCCATCCAGGGCCTCCCGGCTCAGGTCGTTCAAGGATAAAGCCAAGTCTTTCTCCGCCAAAATCCGCACCAGACCGCCTCCCTGCCGGCGCAGGCCGTAAGGATCCTCAGACCCGCTGGCCACCAACCCAGCCAAAAAACCGCCCGCCACCGTATCCAACTTGTCGGCCAGAGCCACCACCATCCCCTGTCCGTCCGGCAGAACGTCCTCCGGATGGCGGGGCAGGAGGTGCTGGAAAATGCCTTCGGCCACCCCCGGAGGTTCGCCCTCCAACCAGGCGTACTTCCGGCCCATGAGCCCCTGCAATTCGGGAAATTCCCGCACCACGTTGGTCAAGAGATCGGTTTTGGCCAACAGGGCAATCCGCTCCACCTCCCCGGCGTAGCCCAGCGCGGCGCCCAC
Source organism: Bacillota bacterium (assembly GCA_021798855.1). Classification (GTDB taxonomy): domain Bacteria; phylum Bacillota; class Sulfobacillia; order JAJZIM01; family JAJZBP01; genus JAJZBP01. The sequence continues at coordinate 3,363 of JAJZBP010000181.1, read as the reverse complement.
GTTTACGCTCAATCCGACCAGTCGTTCGGTCTTGTCGAACATGGAACCGAGGGACTCCTGAAAGAGAACACCTTTCAGGTCTTCGACCCGCTCGGCCAGCGGTTTCTTCCGGTCTTCCCGATAGAAAAAGTCGGCATCGGCCAGCCTGGCCCGCAGCACCTTTTCGTTGCCGGCCCTCACCGTCTCCATCCCTCTATCCCCGCCGTTGCGCACAGCCACGAACAGAGGCAACAGTTTCCCTTCCCTCTCGACGGGAAAATACCGCTGGTGCTCCCGCATGGTGGTCACCAGGACTTCCTCCGGCAGGTCCAGATACTCGCCCGGAAAGGATCCGGCGAAAGCCGTGGGAAACTCGACCAGATCGGTCACTTCTTCCAGCAGATCGGGTAACAATCGGACCTGCCCGCCGGCGGCGGCGGCGGCCTCCTCCACTTCCCGGCGCACCATCTCCCGGCGTTCCGTCCGGTCGGCCACCACAAAAGCCCGTCGCAGGACTGCCGGATAATCCTCCGCCCGCGCAATGGCCACCGGTCCGGGACGCAGGGTTCGGTGCCCCCGGCTGTCGCTTCCCGCAACGATCCCAGCCGCCTCAATGGCCACCACTTCCCCGTCCAGGACGGCCACCAGCCAGCGGATGGGCCGGATGAAGCGGACGTCACCGTCTCCCCAGCGCATGGAACGGGGAAACTCCAGGCTCCCGATCAGTTCGGCCAGCAGGGTGGGAAGCACTTGAGCGGTTTCTCGGCCAACTTCGTTCTTGCCGACAAAAAGATAAAAACCGGCGGCGGTTTGCCGGATGAGCAGTTCCTCCGGGGCGACCCCCTGACCACGGGCGAACCCCTCCGCCGCCTTGCCTGGACGCAATGTTGTCGGCAGGTTCCCCAACCGAAGGCCATCGCAATCACCTTCATCCACCGCCCCCCAGCCGTTTACCCCAACCCGGCAAGACGGTCCCTTCACCAACACCGTCAGACCGTCCTGCCTGGGCTTGATCCCTTCCGCCAAGAACGCCAAGCGCCGCGGCGCGCCGAATAGCCGCAGGATTCCGCCGTCCCAAATCCTCGCCTCCCCCAAGGCCGTTCGCGCCCGGCTCTCCAATTCGCGCAGGCCACCGGCAAGGTAAGCGGCCGGGATCTCCTCCAGGCCAATTTCCAACAGCAGATTCACTCCGCCGCCACCTCTCTCCCCGCAGTCAGGAGGGGAAAGCCGGCCTGTTCCCGCCCACGCAGGTAAACGCCGGCGCACGCCTTGGCCAAACCCCTGATCCGGCCGAGATATCCCGTCCGCTCCGTGGCACTGATCGCGCCCCTGGCCTCCAACAGGTTGAAGGTATGCGAACACTTCAAGACGTAGTCGAAAGCCGGCCGGACAATCCCGTCCTCCAGACAGCGCCCGGCCTCCTTTTCGTAAGCCTGGAAAAGCGAGGACAGAACCGCCGTGTCGGCCACGTCGAAGCCGTAGCGGGATTGCTCGAATTCCTCCCGCCGGAACATCTCGGCGTAAGCGATGTCGGTACTCCATGCCACTTGGAAAACATCATCGGTGCCCTGGATGTAGGTGGCCAACCGCTCCAGCCCGTAGGTTATTTCCGCCGCCACCGGCCGGCACTCATAACCGCCCATCTGTTGGAAATAGGTGAATTGGGTGATTTCCATGCCGTCCAGCCAAACTTCCCATCCCAGTCCCCATGCCCCCAGAGTCGGCGATTCCCAATTGTCCTCCACGAAACGGATGTCATGATCCTCCGGAACGATCCCCAAAACCCGCAGACTCGCCAGGTAAAGCTCCTGCACCTCATCGGGTGAGGGCTTCAGAATAACCTGGAACTGATGATGCTGATAGAGGCGGTTGGGGTTCTCTCCGTAACGGGCGTCGGCCGGACGCCTGGACGGCTCCACGTAAGCCGTCCGCCACGGTTCCGGCCCGAGGGCGCGAAAGAAGGTCGCCGGGTTCATGGTTCCGGCCCCCTTTTCCACGTCGTAGGGGTGTACCAGAACACAACCACGGTCGCCCCAAAATTGCTGCAACTCCAGGATCATGGCTTGAAAGGTCAATTTACCCGGCATATTCGCCACCCTCCGCAACAAAAAACCCCCGTCCCTAGCAAAGGAGGGAGCATTTTCTTCCCGAAAGTGATTGTAGTCAAAAAAGCAAGCGACGTCAAGATTCGCGGGGAACTTCCGGTGAACGGCGGCCGCCGAATTCCCCAATCCCACCGGTTGGAACCAAGCACGAAAAAGGACTTAAAGGTTGAAAAGGGAACTCGCTCCATGGTTTATGCGGCGTCTGGTGCCTTGTCCACCCTTTTCCCCGGATAAGCAAACCTGACAAAAACAAGCGGCTTATGGTAAACTGGCTTCGCCGAACCAGGACGAAACCTTGAGGGTGGGCACCTGGTTCCGAAGAGGACGGCTCACCCGCCAAAGCCGCAGGTCAAACCCAGGAAAGGGGTTCCCTTTTGCCAGCAAAAAACCGACTTGGTTTATTTTGTTTTTTATTTCTCTTGCTTATCCTTTTTCTGTCATTTGGACCACCCGGTTCCCATTTCGCCCGCGCCGCCGCTTTGCCCACCCTTAGTTACGGTTCCACCGGCGCAACGGTGGTCACCCTCCAGGGGGATCTGATCCAACTCGGCTACCTTTCCGGCCAAGTCGACGGCATTTTCGGCCCCATGACCCGAAACGCCGTCCTCGGTTTCCAGAAAGCCAACGGTCTGGCCACCGACGGCATCGTCGGCCCCCTCACCTGGGCCGCTTTGGCCCAAGCCGTCGCCACACCGGCGACGCCAGGCAATGTCAGCACCGCGTCCATGACCGTCTCCCAAAGTCCCTCCGGCGGCGCGACGCCGTCACCCACAACCCTTGCTTCCCGCGGCGCGGTCGTCGTCCCCACCGGCCATCCCCTGCAAATCCAGGGTTATTACGTGCAATACGTCCCCGGCAGCCCCAACAACGATTCCTGGATCTCCCTGCAAACCGACTACACCCATCTCACCTCCATCGCCCCCCTTTGGGTGTCCGTGCGCCCCGACGGAAGCCTGTATACCCACGGCAGCAATTGGAGCGCCGTCACCGCCTTTGCCAAGTCCCATGGGCTCAAGGTGTTGGTTATGGTCACCAACGATTACGGTAGCGATGCCGTGCTCACCGATCCAGCGGCCCAAGCCAACGCCGTCGCCAACATCAAGCAACTGGTGACGGCCAATAATTTCAGCGGAGTGAACGTGGATTTCGAATCTCTTTCCCCCTGGGATCGAAACGGCCTGTCCGCTTTCGTCAAAAACCTGGCCGACGCTCTCCATCCGTCGGGCTATCTGGTCACCGTGGACGTGGCCGCCAAGACCACGGACGCCCCTTCGCTCAA
>JAJZBP010000180.1 GCA_021798855.1 Bacillota bacterium | reverse complement strand
GTGACCTTTGAATCCACCTCCAACAACCGCCGTCCATCCCGCGAAACCAGGCCACGGTAAACATAAATCGCCCTGACCCGCACCCGCGCCGTCCCCACCAGGCGCACCGGGAATTGGTCGTAGACTGTCCGTTGCCGGGGAAGGGGTTGCGCCGGGAAATAGGGACGCCAGGCGCTGAAAAACGCCAAAAGCCCACTGCCCAAGGGCATCCTGCCCAGGAACGGCCCCGTCCCCGCCAGGCGCAACAGGGTGCCGTCGGTGGCCACCCCCACGACGAGCGGGGGCGCCGAGCGCCCCCGCCCCCAAGGCGACCCGTTGACCCGCACCCGCCGGAAGGCATAGGTGAACGTCCCCGCGCCATTGGCATCCCGGGCGATGAATGTTTGCCGAACCTCGCCCGTTTCCCGGAAGGAAAAGGGCGAAACCACCCCCCCGGTCTGGGCGGTGCCGGTGGTGAAGACCCCGAAGGCATAGATTGACCGGCCCGGGGCATAGGAATAGCGCGGCATGTCCCGCCACCCGCACCCGCCGGCGGCGGCCAGGGTCAATACCAAGGTCAAACCGGCCGGCAATAATCCCGCCCGGCGTTTAATCAAATATCCCGTCAAGCACTTTGCCCAGAGCCGCCTCCACCACCAGATCCGCCTTTTCCGCGGACAGCGCGGTCCGTTCCGCCGGCGATGGGGCGGGGGCCACGGGCGCCTCCGGCGTCTCACCCGCCGCCGCCTCGGCGCCCGCCGGCCGTACCGTTGCCCCCCCATCCAGCAGGCCGATCAGCCGCTCCAAGCTCTCCTTGACCGCCCGCACCTCCTGCTCCAGCAGATCCAACCGGCTCATCACCCCGCCGGCGTCCGCGCAAACCAGGACGCGTTTGGCCGAACCCTCGGCCATTTCAGCTCACCTTGGCCGCGACGGCCAGGAATCCGGCCGCGTTGGCGTACTGGGGATCGGGAACCATCTCCACCCGATGGTGCATGGCCCAGAGGTACTCTTGCATCTCCAGGGCGCCTCCCCCGGCCAGGTAGACCGTGCGCAGGTAGTGGGCCCGGTCGCCCCAGGACATCTGCACCGCATCCATGATCGCCCTGGCCACCAGTTTTTTGGCCTGGTTGGCCATCTCCCCCACCGGATAGTCCCGCCCTCGGAAATGGAGCGCCCCCGACCTGAAGGCCCGCTCCAGTTCCGACTGGTTGATGGGCACCCCCGTCAACCCCTCCAGGTCGCTTTGCACCATCCGCCAGACCGTCGAAACCCCGGCCTCGACCGTCCCCGACATGTTCTCCCGCAGGGCCAGGCCGTCGTCCAGGTCGACCACCACGTAGTCGGTGGTCTTGTAGCCGACGTCCACGATCCCGATCAGGCCTCCTTTTTGCAAAAGACCCAGATCCCGCACCCTCCCCTCCCCGTCCAGGAGGCACGAGTAGAAGGCTCCCGCCGCCTGGGGAAAGACCGTCACCCGCTCGAAGGCAACGGTTCGCGCGTCGCCGTGGCCATTCATTTGCACCTGCAACGCCAGGTCGGCCAGGTTGTCGCGAAACCGCTCCTTTTGGCTGCGGTAATGCCGGAAGGGAAGCCCGGTGGCCAGGTGGATCGAACTGCCCGGCTCCAGTCGCCTGGTGAGCAGGTAAGCCGCCGTGGCGACCAGAGCCCTGGTGCTGGGATGGTCGATCTTGTCGTCGTCGAAGGGACGGGAAAGATCCCTGGCCTCACGCTGGGCCAAGACGCCCACCAAAAAATTCCCCCGGGCCTCCCCTTCCGCACCCTTCAGCCAAACATGGTATTCCGGCAGCGCGTTGGCGCCGAAAAGGCCGACGTGGGAAAGGTCCCGCCCACTGCCGACCACGCTGGGAAAGATGATCCGCTCACCGTTCTCCGCAATTCCCTTGATGTATCCGTAGCCCAGATCCACCGCGATTCGCAAAATTCTTCTCCTTCTCTCCCAAAGCTGATATCCCATTTCTTCGGCAAAAAAAGATTATTCCCTGCCGGTCCCCTGCCTTGTCTTTCCCAGGCATATTCAACCGAATCCGGCGTAAGGTGTTCCCTGGGACATCTCCTCGAAAAGGAAGGTGAACGCCCTGCGCCGGTTCCTGACCTGTGCATTTCCCCGGCGGGTTCCCCCCCGCCTTTACCTGACCTACCTGTTGGTGCTCGTCTTCACCTTCGCCTTCCTCTGGTCCAAGCCACCGCCGCGCCACCTCCCCAAGGGGAGGACCGTTGAAGCCTTGGCGCCCCTGGCTCCCCCCGCTCACGGTTTGGTTTTCCTCCGCTGGCGCCCGAGCCGGGCCTATCTACGCGGCATCCTCGCCTACCAGATCCCCTATCTGAGCGGCGGCGGCGCTTCCGATCCCCTCGCTTTGGAACTCGACGCCGTGGGTAGACTTTCCGACTGGTTCACCAAGGAAACGACCGGGGTGGAGGTGGCCAACCCTGCGTCCTTCCTGCGTGCCCAGTTACCCTTCCTCCCCTCCCCCGTCCTCCACCCCACGTCCTCGCCGGCCTCCGTCCCGCCAATCCGGCTCGGGCAGGCCCAGACCGACCGACCCGTCCAAGCCCTTCCTCCGGCGGTCGCCGCGCGGGGACCGGCGCCGCAGGCCTACCATAATCCATCCAACGCCCGGGTTCCCTACCCATACCCGCCTCCTCCCGACCTGTACGGGCAGAACCCCCTGGTGGCCATTTACCACACCGACAGTCAGGAATCCTTCCTGCCGGCCCTGTCCAAGAACGGCAAACTCGCCCCGAACCGCGCCTACAGCCCAGACCAGGCCGTCAGCATCGTCCAGGTGGGCACCTGGCTGGCCGAGGATCTTTGGCAAACCGACCACGTCCCGGTGGCCCATTCCCTGGCGGTGAACGATCCCCTGGGCGTGATCGGGTCATACGAAAACTCAGGCGTCACCGCCGCGGCCCTGCTCAAATCCCACCCCGGCATCCGCCTGCTGCTCGACCTGCATCGGGGCGACTTCCCCCTGCGCACGAGCCTTTTCCAATGGCACGGACGGAAAGTGGCCCGAATCATGTTGGTGGTGGGAACGGCAGCCCGGCTCCCCGACCCGAATTGGCGGGTCAACCTAGCCGTAGCCAAAGTGTTGGCCCAGCGGATGCAGGCTTCCTTTCCGGGACTGCTCATCGGCATTTATCCCTCACCCAACAGCTACAACCAACAGCTTTCCCCCGGCGCCCTTTTGGTGGACATCGGCGGTCCCTACAACACACTGTCCCAGGAAAAACGCTCGGCGGCCCTGCTGGCCCAGGTTTTGGCCCGGGTGCTGGCCGATCCGAACGTCCCCTGACCGCCCTCTCCAACCCCCTTGCTTACCACGAATGCGAATGTTAAAATGAACAACGGGGGGTGATTCCAGAACTTGGCCAACATCAAATCGGCGCAAAAGCGCATCCTGATCACGCAAGAGCGCACCCGGCGCAACCGGGCACGCAAGAGCATGGTTCGCACCGCCGTCCGCCGTTTCGAAGAGGCTCTCGCAAGCAAGAGCCGGGACGAAGCCGGCACGGCTTTGAGCGGTGCCTACCGGGCCTTGGACAAGGCCGCGGGCAAGGGCACCATCCACCGCAACACGGCCGCCCGCAAAAAGGCGCGGCTCGCCGCCAGGCTCGCCAAAAAAACCGGCTGAAACAGCCGGTTTTTTCTTTTACCTCTCCGGCCGACCGTTCACCCCCCCGCTTCGCCGTTGCCCCGGCCACCGTTCGACGCGCTCAAACGGTGGCGGAAGCGGGAGAAGAAACCGGCTTCCGCCCGCCGGCGCAATTCCTCCCACTCCTGGGGCGGCACCCGGCCGAAGGCCGCGACGACGGTCGGGTCCAACTGGCCCCCCGCGGCACGGCGGATTTCCTCCAGGGCCTCCCGGTAAGAACGCCGCCTCCGGTAGGGACGGTCCGAGGTAATGGCGTCGAAAGTGTCGACCACGGCAAAGATGCGGGCACCCAAGGGTATCTCCTCCCCGCGCAACCCTCGCGGGTACCCTCCGCCGTCGTAGCGTTCGTGGTGGAAGCGGACGATGTTCAAGGCGTCGCCCAGAAAATCCAACCGCCGGACCAGTTCGTGACCGATCTCCGGATGCCTTCGGACCAGTCGCCACTCCTCCGGCGTCAGGGGGCCCGGCTTGCGCAGCACAGCGTCGGGCAGGCCGATCTTCCCCACGTCGTGGAGCAGGGCGCCCCAGCGCAGACGCTGCAGGGTCTCCGGGGCATCCACCCTCAACTGTTCGGCCAGTCGCTCGCTGTAGATGGAAACCCGCAGGGCGTGGGTTTCCGTTTCGTCGTCCCGCGCTTCCAGGGCGGCGGCTAAGGAGAGCATGGTTTCCTCCCGCAGGGCGAGCCCGCGCAGGCTGGCGGAGGCCACGAAGGCCATGGCTTTGAGGGCCTCCAGCGCGGCGGGCACCGGCGGTTCATCCTCCGCCAGGT
>JAJZBP010000004.1 GCA_021798855.1 Bacillota bacterium | reverse complement strand
GTACGACCGCAATGCGGTCGGTGGAGAGTGAAGCGGAGGGGTCCGATTTGATCTTTCGCGAAGCGAATAGAATCCCGGAGCTTCACTCCACGTTTGCTGGAGGTCTGTTCCTTGCCCTCGCCGACGGCGACGGGCGCATGTACGGAGGCGAAACCCTCCTTAGCAATGAGGCGTCCGGCCCCTCAAGAACGCAAAGGGTGGAATAAACACATGCTCGGCGGCCGACCGGCAAAAAGGCATATCCCGGACCCGCGGCGCCCGGAAGGGGGAGACGGTTTCACCCTCCTGGAACTGCTGATCGGCTTGGCCGTCTTCGCCCTGCTCATGCTGGCCGTCGTCCCCGTGTTGCAACAGATGACCGGGCAGGGCCAGGCCCAAGCCCGGGGCGGCTCGGCGGCCGTCGCCGGGACCATCGCCCTGCGCCAGATCAACGCCGCCGTCCGGCAGGCGAGCGGCGTGGTCTGCGTCGAAAATAACTGCATGAGCGGCTACTCCGTCTCCGGCGCCGCCCCCGAGGTGACCCTGGAGGAGCCTTGGTCATTCCCGGTGTGCAAGCCGATCAAGTCGAACTCAAGCGGTGACAGTTGCCTGGTGACCTACTCGCTCAACGCCAACGGCCAGGTCACCGAAACCTCTTTCGTCACCTCCACCCAGACCGGCCTCGTCGCCGCTGTGCTGAACCTGGTCGTCACCGTGCTGGTCGACCTGCTCGCCAACCCTCCCCACTACCCTTCCCCCCACTACTCCCAGGTGTTGGCCCAGGGGGTGGCCTCCTTATCCTTCACCGACGTGAACAATTGCCTCGCCGACTATGGCCCATGCCTGATCCGTGAGACGCTGCAAATGAATGCCCCGAGCGGCCATCCCGTGTCCCTCCAAGGAGAGGCTTTCATGCGCGACAACCGGGCCCAATTCGAAAACCCCAATAACGGCTGCGGCGGATTGATAAATTGGCTGATTTCCACCCTGCTCTTCGGCAACGCCCACCCGCCTTCGCCATGTTGAGGCATCCCGAGGCCGGCCAGGCCACCCTGATCGTCTTGGCCGTCGGCGTGCTGCTCTTAGGCATCGCCCTGGCTCTATTTCTGACGACCAAAGCCAAGCTCTCCACCGTGACCAGCCAGGGAACCTCCCTCCAGGCCCGCGCCGTGGCCGAAGCCGGCGTGGTGGCGGCGGAGGTTCAGATCGAAAGCTGCCTGACGCAACGATTCGGTTGCACCAAGACGAGCTTCAGCGGCAACGGTTCGCTGCCCAACGGCCAGGGCAATTCCTTCAACTATACGGCCACCGAGGCGTTTCCCGCGTGGACCATCAACTCCACCGGCGTTTACGGCGCCGCCCGACGGCAGATCACCGCTTCGGTCGTGTTCAGTTGCAGCATCGGATCCTGTACCTACCCACCGGAGGTAACCTCCTGGACTGAAAAATAGCACGACCGCGCCGGACCCAACGCGGTCGGTGGAGAGTGAGGCGGAGGCGGCTTCTTCGAGCAAGCAAATGGAATGCCGGAACCTCGCTCCACGTTCAGCCCATCGAAAGGAGGCCAAGTATATAGTCCCAGCCCTGAAACTCCCCCTTCACCTGCCGGCAAACCCCTTCCGGTCAAAGCATCCCATCGTCGGCTTGGATCTGGGAGCTTTCCGCTGGCGGCTCCTTTGGCTAAGCGAAACCGGCGAGTTGCACCGGCGCTGGCTTCCCGCCCCCCCGCCCAATACTTCCGTTCAGTCCGACGCCCTGCGCCGGCTCCTGCAGGAGGAGAAACCACCGGCCCGGCGGGCCGTTGCCTCTTTGGGCGGCGAACGGCTTTCCCTGGCCAGGTTGGATGTGCCGGGCCGGGTCGGCGGCCGGGACCTCCGGGCGGCCCTGCGCTTTCAACTGGCGCAGCACTTCCCCCTGGCCGCCACCGACGCCGTCTGGGACCATCTCCCCCTCCCCGCGCCTCCCGGCGGGCAAAGCCCGACCACCCCCCTTTTGGTGGCCGTGGCCCCCAAGGCGGCGGCCCTGGCCCTGGCCGACCTTTGCCGAGCCGCGGGAACGCGCCTCCTGGCCCTGGACGCCGACCCCTTCGCGTTCCAACGCGGTTTGGCCCACCTCGGTCTGCCCACCGCCGGCCTCTGGGGACTGCTGGATCTGGGCGAAAGAGGCAGCCGCCTCGTCCTTTACGATGACGAACTTCCCCTCCTGCACCGCAACCTTTCCTTCGCCGGCAACCAGATCCGCCGGATCATGATGGAGACCTTCTCCCTGGACGAGACCGCCGCCGACGACCGCCTGCTGCAGGGAGGCGTCGCCGTCACCAGGCTTTTGGCCACCCTGGTGGAGGGTCTCGGCGCCGAATGCGAGGAGACCATCAATTTTTACTTGGCCGGCCAGCGCGGGCGCACCCTGGGCGTCCTCCACCTGGCGGGAGGCGGCGCGAACCTGCCCGGTCTGGCCTCCCGCCTGGCGGAGGAATTGCAGGGTACCCTGGACTACCGCCTGGACCCCGGCTTCACCGTTTCCCCGGTTTTTTCCGGGCAGGCGGACGCCCTCATCGGCCCCGAATGGCTCTTGGCCCTTGGTTTGGGTTTGCGGACCGCATGAGCGGGATCAACCTGCTGCCGCCCGAGGAGCGGGGATTCCTTCCCCGTCCCTGGCGGGAGCGGCTGGTGTTCCTGCCCTTGGCTTTGGTGGTCTTTTGCTCCCTTTTGCTGGTCGGCCTGGATGCGGTCAAAATCGTTTCCCTTCAGGAGCGCCTGGCCGCCGCCCGGCGCCGGGAAGCCCGCTACGCCCCCTACGTCACCTTGGCGGCCGGCGTGCAGGCAAAACAAGCGACCGTCTCCCTCGTCCGCTCCCTTTCCGACCGGGTGCGCGCCGCACCCGGTTGGAGCGCCGTCCTGCGGGACTTGCGCGCCGCGGCTCCGTCCGGGACCGTGCTCACCACCCTGACGCCGGCCAAGAGTGTCCTGTCGCTGGAAGGAACGGCGCCGGACCTCTCGGCAATCGCCCTTTTCCTCACCCGCGTCCCCGGCCTACCCGACCTCGGCCAGCCGTCGTTGCTCGGCGCCCGCCGGGATCCCGCCGGCCATGGTTTTGCCTTTTCCCTCCAGATCCCCCTGCAGGGGAGCGTGACGCCGTGAAGATCGCCCTGTCTCCCCGGGACAGGACCGCCCTGCTCCTGGCCGCCTCCCTCCTCCTCGCCTTGTTCAGTTACTACCTGGTCCTGGCCCCGCTTTCCCGCTACGCCGGCCGCCTGCGAACCGCAAACACCCGCGCCTCCTTTCTCGTCGCCCGGGGTCGGCAGGCCTTCTTGCGCTACCGAGCGGAGCTCCCCCGGCTCCCCGAACTCCAGGCCGCTTACCGCAAGGCCACCGCCGCCGTCCCCGCCGGCGAAGACCTGCCTCCTTTTTTGCACAACCTGGACGCCTACGCCGCGGCCACCGGCGTGCGCATCCTCAGTTTCACCCCGGATTCGGCCCCACCCACCTCCGGGCCGGGCTACACCGCTTACCGCTGCACCCTGACTTTCCGCGGCGCAAATGCCCAGGCCGTCGCCTTCCTCCGCGCCCTGGAGACCTCTACCCGCCTGGTCGGCATCCGCGAGGCTCAGTTCACCTCCCAGAACTCCACCCACCTGTTCGCGATCCGTTTCCACCTGTACGCGAAAGGTTAATAAGGCATGCGCAACGAACGTGGATTCACCCTCATCGAAGTCCTCGTCGTCGTCCTCCTGCTGGCCCTGGCCGCCGGGTTGGCCGTCCTCGCCCTCGGCCACGCCGGGCGCAACGCCCAAGCGAAGAGCGTCGGCGCCCTGCCGTCCTTTTTCCGCCAAGTGCAAACCCAAGCCATGGCCGCCGACCAGAATTGCTCCGGCGTCCTCCTCGCCGACCTGGGAAAGGCCGGCGATCCCTGGCTGGTCACCTTCAGCGCTCAAAACGAATCCTGTTCCAGCGTCGGCCCCTCCGACGAAACCGGCCTGGAGGCCACCTGCGGCGGCGGCCCGCCGCCGTCCGGCTTCCGGGCCTCCTGCATCTCCCTGCCCGCCGGAACCCCTGCCTCGCCCGACGCCTCCCTGCCCAGCGGTTGGTCCCTCGGCCCCCTCACCCCCACCACCTACGACCCCCAGACCAACAAGTACACCGCTCAATCGCCGCAAAACGGCCCCCTGCTGGTCACCTTCAACAACGACGGCAGTCTCAACGCCGCCGGTCTCCCCGGCAACACCGCCTCTTTCACCTTCGCCGTCTCCACCCCGGCGGCCAACTCCAGCGTTTCCTTTCTGGTGTACACCACCACCGGCCTGATCACCCGGCAGTGAGCCGCCCATCTTTTAGTACGACTGTGCAACAGTCGGTGGAGAGTGAAGCGGAGGCGTCCGCTTCGATCCGCCGCGCGCGGTGTCCCCGGTCACGGGGAGGGAGGGGAACCAAATTACCGCCGCGAAGCGAACCCAATGCCGCAGCTTCACTCCACGTTTAGTACGACTGTGCAACAGTCGGTGGAGAGTGAAGCGGAGGCGTCCGCTTCGATCCGCCGCGAAGCGAACCCAATGCCGCAGCTTCACTCCACGTTTGTCCGAGGAGGTGACCCCGTGCCGGCCCAAGCCCCCCTTTCCTCCGCCGGACCGCGGCTGCGCCTGGGCGACCTCCTGGTCAAAAAGGGTCTCCTGTCTCCTGCCCAATTGGAAAAGGCCCTCGAAGCCCAGGCCAAGAGCGGCGAACGGCTGGGGAAGATCCTGGTCAAGAACGGCTACCTGCCCGAACTGGACGTGACCAGGACCCTGGCCGAACAACTGGGCCTGACCTTCGCCGTCTCCCTCGAACCCGACGCGGAAGCCCTGGCCACCCTGCCCCCCGCCGCCGCCCGCCGCCTCGCCCTGATCCCCCTCACCCTCGATCCCCAAACCGGCGTCTTGAAACTGGCCACGGCCGACCCCCTGAACCTGCCGGACCTGGAGGAGGCCGAACGCCTCACCGGGCACCGGATCGAACGGATCGTGGTGACCAGGCGGGTGCTGGAGAGGTCCCTGGACCGGCATTTCGGTTCCTGGATGGCCCCCTCCACCCCGGCGTCGGGCGGCGGCGCCCGCGAAGACGCCGCCTGGTCGGGAACCGAGGCCCCCGCCGTGGCCCTGGCCGGCACCATCCTCCAGCGGGCCCTGGACGACCGGGCCAGCGACATCCACCTGGAACCCGGCGAAAAGGACTTCAACGTCCGTCACCGGATCGATGGCCACCTGCACCTGACCATGACCCTACCCAAAGAACTGCTCCCGCCCCTGATCTCCCACTTGAAAATATCGGCCTCCCTGGACATCGCCGAGAAACGGCTGCCCCAGGACGGCCACTTCACCTTGGGCGGCGAGGCGAAGAAAAACGAGGCATCCCCTCCCGTCGCCCTTGACGGCCTCGGTGGGTTCCAAGCCCTTGCCCGGCCGAAGGGAGTCCGCCCCGAACACAATGACGGCCTTTTGTTCGACGCGTCCAATTCCGACTCCCCGGTCCCCGGACCGGCTCGAACCGCCCCCCGGCCCGGCGACGCCGCGCGCCGCCGCTCAGTCGACGTGCGCGTTTCCACCCTTCCCACCGTCCACGGCGAGAAGATGGTCCTGCGTCTCTTGGATCAGGGCGCCCTGCGCCGTCTGGACGACCTGGGCTTCTCCCGCGACGTCCTGAAAACGTACCGCCGTTTCATCCACGCCCCTTACGGCATGGTCTTGATCACCGGTCCCACCGGCTCCGGCAAAAGCACCACCCTCATGGCCAGCCTTTTGGACTTAGGACCCGGGGGCGACCAGAACATCGTCACGGTGGAAGATCCGGTGGAATACCTGATCCCCGGCATCAGTCAGGTGCAGGTCAACGCCCGGGCCGGCCTCACCTTCGCCCGCGCCCTGCGTTCCATCCTGCGCCAGGACCCCGACGTGATCATGCTGGGGGAAATCCGCGACGGAGAAACCGCCGAAAACGCCGTCCGGGCCGCCCTCACCGGCCACCTGGTCCTTTCCACCCTTCATGCCAACGACTCTCCCGGCGCCCCCGGCCGTTTGAACGAGATGGGCGTGGAACCATACCTGGTGGCCTCCAGCCTCTCCGGCATCGTCTCCCAACGCTTGGTGCGCCACCTCTGCCGTTGTCGCGCCTCCCGCCACCTGGCGGAAGGCGATCCCCTGCTGCTCGCCCTGGACGCCCCTCCCGGCGTCTACTGGTTTCCCACCGGCTGCTCCCGTTGCGCCGGCACGGGTTTTCTGGGAAGGGTTCCCCTTTGGGAGGTCATGCCCCTGGGGCCGTCCTTGCGTCGCCTGATCCTGGAAAAAACCGACGTCGCCACCCTGCGGACCGCCGCCCTGCGGGAAGGCTTTGTTTCCCTGGAAAAGGACGGAGTGGCCAAGGCCGCCCAAGGGCTGACCAGCCTGGCGGAGGTGCGCAAGGCCACTTTTCACTTGGAAGGGTGATCGCCACTCCGCCAATCTTGAGAGGAGAAATGCCTTTGGCCACCGCCCGTGAATGGCTGACCCTCGCCGCCACCAACCGGGCCAGCGACCTGCACCTTTCATCCGGCTCCCCCGCGGCGGTCAGGATCAACGGCCAACTCACCTTCCTCGGCAACGAACCCCTCCTGCCGGCGGACACCCGCGAAATGGCCAAGGAACTCCTTCCCCCCTCCTTGGAAGAATATTTTCAGAAGAACCAGGAAGCCGATTTTTCCCTGACCATCCCGGACGTGGGCCGGGTCCGAGTCAACCTGTTCGTCCAGCGCGGCAGCATGGCTTTGGCCATCCGCCTGATCCCGCTGCAGATCCCCTCCCTGGACGACCTGGGGCTGCCTCCGGTCATCAAGTCCCTGGCGGGAGACCGGTTGCACGGCCTCGTCATCGTCACCGGCCCGGCGGGAAGCGGCAAGTCCACCACCCTGGCCGCCCTGGTCAACCTCTGGAACCAGACGCAGAGTCTCCACGTGATCACCCTGGAGGACCCAATCGAATATCTCCATAAAAACCGCCTGTCCCTGATCGTCCAGCGGGAAGTCGGCTCCGACACCCCCAGTTTTCAACAGGGCCTGCGGGCGGCCATGCGCGAAGACCCCGACGTCATCCTGGTCGGGGAGATGCGGGACTGGGAAACCATCAGCATCGCCCTGACCGCCGCCGAAACCGGCCACCTGGTCCTTTCCACCCTGCACACCCCGGACGCCCCGGGGACCATCAACCGGATCGTTGACGTCTTCCCGCCCAGCCAGCAGCAGCAGGCCAAGGTTCAGTTGGCCGGCGTCCTGCGCGGCGTCGTCGCCCAACGCCTTTTGCCGCGGGCCGACCGGCAGGGGATGATCCTGGCGGCGGAAGTCCTTTTGAACACCCAGGCCATTCGCAACCTGATCCGGGAGGGCAAGAGCCACCAGTTGCCGTCGGTCATCCAAATGAGCCGGCACCTGGGGATGACCACCATGGAAAACGCCGTGCGCGACCTCCACCAGCGCAGCCTGATCGACGACAAAACCTTCCGGCGCGAGTCGGGCGTCTTCAAGGAAGAATAACCAGAAGGGAGGTGTTCGACCGTTTGGATGTTGTTAAGGAAGGTTTCGCCTCCGTACATGCGCCCGTCGCCTGGAGCGTGGCGCAGGCGGCTTTGCCGCCGAGGACCGTCGGCGAGGGCAAGGAACAGACCTCCAGCAAACGTGGAGTGAAGCTCCGGGATTCTATTCGCTTCGCGAAAGATCAAATCGGACCCCTCCGCTTCACTCTCCACCGACCGCATTGCGGTCGTACTAAAACCTTTGACGCCCAGTTCGCCGCCGGGGGCGGCTCCCGTGCTATAATTGTTGGTCGTCGCCCGACCTGCCCCCCCGGAGCAGACCGTCGGCCCGCGCCGGGCCTCTCCACGTGCGGTCCCCCCCAAGCATGAGCGCCGGCCTGTCCGGCTCCTCTGCCGGAGCGTCTTCGCCCGCCGCCGCCGGCCGCTACCGCTACCGCTACCGCGCCGTCGACGGCAACGGTGGGCCCAGGTCCGGACTGACCGGCGCCGACAACCGCAGCGAGGCTTTGGCCGCCCTGCACGCCGCCGGCCTCTGGGTGCTGAGCCTCCGCCTCGACCCGCTGGCCACCGCATCCGCCTACCCCATCATGGCCGGCCGCCCTCGCGCCGGCGATCTGGCCCTCTTCAGCGACCAAATGGCCACCCTCCTGGGAGCCGGCGTCCCCATCCTCACCGGGCTTTCCCTGCTGGAAACCCAAAACGCCGGCAAGCCCATCGCCCCGCCGCTGGCCCGCGCCATCGCCCAAGTGCGGGAAGGCGCCGGCCTCGCCGCCAGCCTGTCCGCCCAGGGCACGACCTTCCCGCCCGTCTTCACCCAGATCCTCGCCGCCGGAGAAGCCGGGGGCACCCTGGAAGAATCCCTGCGCAACCTGTCCGGCTTTTACGAGCGGGAGGAGCACCTCGGCCAAAAGCTCAAGTCGGCCTCCGTCTATCCCCTGATCGTGATCATCGTCTCCATCGGCATCACCCTGTTCCTGGTCACCTTCGTCCTGCCCACCTACGTCGGCCTTTTCGCCCAGATGGGCGCCAAACTGCCCTGGACCACCCGGGCCGTTCTGGCCTTTTCCCAAATCATCACCGGCTACTGGTACCTGTTCCTCTTCGGCCTCCCCCTGCTGGCCGTCGCGGGGTTGCGTTTGGCGCGGCGGGAGGGTCCCGCCCGCTGGCTGGATCGGATCGCCCTGCGCCTGCCTGTCTTCGGGTCCATCATCCTCAAACACAGCCTCAGCCGCTTCGCCCGAACCCTCTCCGCCCTGCATAAAGGAGGTGTGCCCATCGCCGTCTCCCTGGTCTTGGCCGGAAAAACGGTGGGCAACCGGACGGTGGCCACCGCCGTGGACGCCATCCGGGAGAATATCCTCCAGGGGGGCAGCATGGCCGGACCGATGGAGCAAAGCGGTCTCTTCCCGCCCATGGTCGTTCAGATGGTGACCGTCGGCGAAGAAACCGGCGACCTGGAGGGGATGCTGACCAAGGTGACCGAGATCTACGAGCGCGAGTTGGAAAGAACGGTGGAGCGGCTGACCTCACTGCTGGAGCCGGTCCTCATCTTGTTCCTGGGCCTCATCGTCGGCTTCATCCTGGTTTCCATCGTCATGCCCATGTTCCAGATTTACCAGATCGTCCATTGAAGCCGTCCCGAAACGGTTGTCCCCGTGTCTGCCGCAAACCAGGCCCAGGCTGTGGTGCAGGGCGGCTTCCACTTCCTTCATCTTCTCGTTTCCCAGCATCCCGGCTCTTTTGACCAACCTGTCTTTCGCCACCGTTAGGATTTGCTCCGCCTTGATCACGCTGCGCTCCGGCAGGCCGCTTTCGCCCGTTTCGATGCCCACCTGGAACGGATAGGTCTTCGCCGTTGCGTTGGCGCTGATGGCCACGACAATGGTGGTTGGAGCGTATCGATTGCCGATGTCGTTTTGCACGATCAGGGCCGGCCGCAGACCGGCCTGTTCGCTGCCCCTTCCCGGTGACCAATCAACCCACCAGATTTCGGCCCTCCTAACCATTCGCACCCAGAACCACTTCTCGTTGTGCCGCGAGCGTCTCCTCAACCTGCCCGGCCGTTTCTCCGGCCATTGAGCGGTAGCCCTCGATCATCTCCGCCTCCTCACATAACCGCCGATAATTCTCAATCACTCTCGCCACGGCATCGCTCCTGGAGGTTTGCCATTCCCGGGCAAACCCCTCCAATTCCGCAACGATTCGCTCGGGCAAAGTGATTGTCACCCTCACTGCCGACATTTTTGTCCCCCCCTGGAACCATCATCGCATACCTCGGCTCATCCGTAAAGTCATACCTTGTATATTACAAAATCTCGGCTTGATGCGCCCACTCCTTCAGGGGTGGGATGAAGCGTCTGCTCCTTTCTTCCGTTCGCCGCTTGTGGTATAATAAACCAAGAACGGCAAAGGAGTGCAACCATGGGCAAAGCCAAGACTCCTTCTTTCATGTTGGAGTTGCCGTTGCGGGTTGGCAAGGAAAACGAAAGGGTTGTCATGGCCAGGCTTGAGGTTGCCCGTCTCACTTTTAACGCTTGCCTGGGAGAGGCGCAAAGGCGGTGGGCCGGGGTCCTTCGGTAGAACCCCACGCCTTTAGGCGTGGTAGTGCGTCAGCGCACGGCCGCGCCGGCGAAAGGCCAGAAAACCGGAATGAGCACCAGGGAAACCAGCCCGAGGATGAGAGCCAGGGGCAATCCGGCCCGCAGGTAATCCGCCGGCCGGTAGCGTCCCGGTCCCATCACCAGCAGGTTGACCTGGTTGCTGAACGGAGTCACCGGCGAGGCCGACACCGCCACCATCACCGCCACCACGAAGGGAACCGGGTCCAGGTGGGAACCGGCGGCCGCCTGGATGGCCAGGGGCGTCATCAAAACAACGGTCACGGCGTTGGTCAAAAACTGGGTGACAAGGGCCGCCCCGACGTAGACTCCGGCCAGCAACAGATAGGGGCCGCCGCCGCCGACCATTCCCAGCATCCAACCGGTGGCGGCCGTCACCAGACCCGTACGTTCCAACGCTCCGCCCAGGGCCAGCATCCCGGCCAACAACACCAGGGGGCGAACCTCCAACGCCCCCTGCGCCTCCGGAAAGGTCAGGCATCCGACCAGGAGCACAATCGTCACCCCCAGCACCGCCGCCACCGCCAGGGGCAGGAGGCCCGTGGCCCCGGCCAAAATCACCCCCGCCATGACCGCCACCACCGGCAGGGCTTTTCCGGAGCGCACGGGCCGGTATCCAACCTTCTTCTGCAATAAAAGGATTCCTTCCTGTCCCAGACGGTCCAGATCCTCTTCCCTGCCGTGCAGGAGCAGAGTATCGCCCACCCGGAAACGAAGGCTCCCCAAGCCGCCGAATCCGCGTCCTTTGTCCGTCCGGGACCGGCCCACCGCTTCGCGCAACCCGATCGACCCCACCGCCTGCCGCAGTTGCCGCTGCAGTTGGGTCGCCTTTTGCCCCAATCCGGCGGACCACAACCCCCGCCCCCCGTTGGCCGGCGGCGGCGTCCCGCCCGCCCCTTCCCGGCCTCCGCCGGGGACCGCGGTCGTTTCCCCCAAACGGGAAACCGCCAGCACCGACAGGTTGTATCGTTGGCGAAAATGCAACTCACCCAGCGTATGTTGACGCAGCGGGGAATCGGGAGTCACCAAGGTTTCGGCGTAGTTGTCGGTTTCGCCGACCTCCCACTCCCTTCCTTCCGCCAGCTCCAGGCCCGGCCATTCGGGATGGCCGCGGCTGCGCAGAATATCCATGACCGCGCCTTGGACCAAGAGCCGGTCACCGGCCAGGAGACGGGTGTCGCCGCGCGGATGATCGACGGTCTCCCCGTTCCGGCGCTCAATCTTCAGAATCTGCAGGTTCAGCCCGCGGGGCATGGCCAGTTCGCGCAAACTGCGGCCGCAACCCGGAAATTCTTCCGTGACCGTGGCCTCTCCCCGGTACTGGCGCAGACCGTAGAGCTGCCCCAGGTCCACCGGGTCCCGCTCCGGCAAAATCCTCTTCCCCCAGAGGAGAACGTACCCCGCCGCAACGGTCACCAGGATCAACCCCAGGGGAGTGATCGAAAAAAGGGACAACCCCTTCCCACCGGCGTCCAGCAGAAATTGGTTGGCCAGAATGTTACCGGAGGATCCCAGAATGGTCAGCAACCCGCCGAGGATGGAACCGAAGGCAACCGGCAGCAACACGCGCGATCGGGGAACACCCAACCTGTCCCCCATGCCCTCCAGCATCCGGAGGAAGATGGTGGCCACGCCCACGTCGCTGACCAGGGCCGACGGCAGGGCTGCCGCCACCAACAGGAGCACGTTGGTCCATCTTTGACCGGCAACCCTTTCCGCCACCAACCCACCCAGGCGGGCCGCCACGCCTGTGCGCTGCAGGGCCTCGCCCAGGATCATCATGGAGGCGATGATCACCAGGGCGGGATTGGCCAGGCCCCCGAACACGGACGGATACGGCACGAGCCCGGTCGCACCGACCAGGCCCATGACCAAAAGACCCACCAACTCCGGACTGAGCCGGTTCGTTCCCAAAAGCACAACCGCCAGACCCAGGATCAGGCCGGCTTCAAGTTGCGGCAGCATTGCCGTCATTTTCCGACCTCCCCGCTTCAATCAAACGGGTATCGTCTCGGACGACACCGTCCTTTTGCGGCAAGGATCAATTGGCCCGCTTCATAACCTCCTCCACCCAGGACAGGACGGCCACCGCCGGGTCGCCCGTTTGCTCCATCAGGGACACCGTCAGCCGCACCGGGCCATAGATCCGGCAAAGTTCGGCGAGCTTGTTTCGAGCCGCCGCGGAAAGCGGCGCGCAGAAATTCTTGCTCAGGAGTTTCTCCAGTTCCACCTCCGGAGACAATTCCTCGGCCACCACCTGCACACGGGGCAAAGGCGCCTGCCGTTCCTCCGAGCTGAAACTGCCCGCGCTGACCGGCAGGAAGAGCCTGGGGTTGGCCTTGGGAAGCATGAAGGCATCCCTCAGCTTGCCGCCGGCCACCAGGGACGCTCCGCTCCGACGTCCGGCCTCCAACACCGGTTTTTCCGCCACCGACAGGTCGCGGCGCGCTTTCCCTCCCAGACGCTTGGTGGAAAAGTTATATTTGCCGTCGGGTCTTCTACCCACCACCACCGCCTTGACCTTCTCCCCCACCAGGAAATATTCCCGGGCGTCGGCCACCATCTCTTCGGCAATCTCACTGCGATGGATCATTCCCAGGTACACGCCGTTGCCCGTGTTTCCGAAAGCTCCGAATTCCGTGGCCCCGGTGATGAAAACCTCAACCACGTCGCCCGCTTTTGGCCTGTTGCCCGTTTGACTTCCCTGGTTTTTCCGATCCAAATTAAAGGCCATCTTTTTTCCTCCATTTAATTTTCCCGGCCTTTTGCCGGATTTTTAGAAGAGAATTTTTCGCCGCCTCATTCCCACGTTTAAGACAATGCCGATGACGATGCTGTTCGCCAAAAAGGCCGACCCCCCATAACTGAAGAAAGGCAGGGGCACACCGGCCACCGGCATGAGACCCATGGCCATCCCGGCGCCCTCCAACACCTGAAAAGCGAACATGGAAATTCCACCCACGGCCAGGAGCGTTCCATAGAAATCCTTGGCCGCGGCCGCTATGCCCGCCGCCCGCCAAAGGAACACCAGATAAACCACCAATATCCCCAGGGCACCCAGAAAACCCGCTTCCTCCCCCAACGCCGCGAAGATAAAGTCGGTTTGGTTCTCGGGCAAAAAGCTCAACTGCCTGCTCAGCGCGCCGCTGCCAACCAACCCGCCCGAACCGACGGCGATCTTGGATTGAATGATGTTGTAACCCGAACCCAGGGGGTCGGCGTTGGGGTTGACGAAAGCCACCAGCCGCTTCAACTGGTAATTGTGCATGGGAATCGGTATCCCGAGCCGGTAATGCAGGTACACCCACCCGACCACCAGGGCGAGGGTTCCTCCATAGATCAGCACCAGATACCGGATGGGCGTTCCGGCCACCAGGAGCATCCCGAAGAGAATGGCCAAAAACACCAGGGCGGTTCCCAGGTCCGGTTGTTTGATGATCAGCACCACGGGAACCAAGACGTAGGCGAAGGGTACAACCAGATCCCGGAGGCTCTTCAACTGGCCCTGCCGCCGGGCCAGGTAATCGGCCAGCGTGAGGATGATCACCACCTTCGCAAACTCGGACGGCTGCAGTTGGAAAGGCCCGACGTTGATCCAACGCTCCGAACCGAGAGCCGAACGCCCCACCACCAGGACGCCGGCCAGGACTGCCAAAGTGGCCCAGTACAGGTAGGGAGTCATGGATGGGTAGATCTGGTAATCCTGAGAAAGAGCTAGGAGAATGACGATCGTCCCCAGCAACACCCATACCGTCTGCATGATCGGGTAGTGCAACCCGCTTTGGCCGTTGACGGCCGTCGCCGCGCTGATGACCGCGATGGAGGCGACGCTCAAGGTAGCCAAGGCCACCAGAATCGGCGCATCCACGTTTCGCCACAATTTCCGATCCGGCAAGGACCGGCCTCCTTTATTGCTTCCTCAAAGGCCATTATAACACGAAATCAACGGCCAAACCCCACCTCCCTCGTCCGATAAAAATTGCCAGGATATCCCGGTCACTCCCAAGCCCTTTTGATCTGCTTAACCGGAATGTTGGCCACCAGGGCAACCTGCCTTTCGTTGTTGGTGAAAGAAACGTCCAATCCTTCCTGTTCGATGTCCAGGTAGCGGGAGATCACCGTAATCAGATCGTTTTTCATGTTCTCCAGGACCTGCGGCGAAGCACAGGACCGGTCATGGACCAAGACCAACCGCAGGCGTTCCTTGGCCACAGCCTTACTGGAGTTCCGCCGTCCGAGCAGATGCCCAAACAAATCCAAATCCAGCACCTCTCTTCCCTCAGTGTCCGAAGCCCATGATCTTCCGCAAGCGGGCAAACAATCCATCCTCCGCCTCCAGGGGCATCACCGGCACGGCCTCACCCTGCAGGCGACGGGCGATGTTGCGGTAAGCCTCTCCCGCCCGTGACGCGGGAGAGAGGGAAGCCGGCTCACCCCGGTTGGTCGAAACCACGATTCCCTCGTCGTCGGGCACCACACCGATCAAGCCGATGGCCAGAATGTCCAAGACGTCGGCTATGTCCATCATGTCTCCCCTTTTGACCATCGCCGGTCGCACCCGGTTGATGATCAACTGGGGCTGGGGCATACCCGCCGCCTCCAATAACCCGATGATCCGGTCCGCGTCCCGCACGGAGGCAACCTCGGGGGTGGCCACGATCAGCGCCCGATCCGCGCCGGCAATGGCGTTGCGGAATCCCTGTTCGATGCCCGCCGGACAGTCCACCAGGCAATAATCGAATTCCTGGGCCAGTTCGCGGCAAAGAACCCGCATCTGGTCCGGCGAAACGGCCGTCTTATCCTTGGTCTGGGCCGCCGGCAGCAGGTACATTTCGGGCAGCCGCTTGTCCCGGATGAGCGCCTGCCGCAGGCGGCAAAATCCCTCGACCACGTCCACCAGGTCGTAGACGATCCGGTTTTCCAAGCCCATGACCACGTCCAGGTTGCGCAGGCCGATGTCCGCGTCCACCATGGCCACCTTCGCCCCCTTGGCGGCCAAAGCCGCTCCCAGGTTGGCGGTGGTGGTCGTCTTGCCAACCCCTCCTTTTCCCGAAGTGATGACGATTACCTCGCCCAATCCTCAGACCTCCTCGCGCCTTCCGCCTTCTTGGGTACACTCCCGCGACCGGAACCATGCTCAACCAGCGTCAGCCAATCCTTGCCGCCGAGTTTTTCGATCACCACCATCCCTCCCCTGACCTTGGCTATTTCGGAGCAGGCGGGATATGGATAGTCCCCATCCGGCGGGCGACTGATGTATTCGGCAATGCGCAACTGCGTCGGAAGAAGCCGGTGGGCGGCGATCACCGCCTTCCGGTTGCCCATGGCCCCGGCGTGCGCCATGCCCCGGAAAGTCCCGAGAACCAGAATGTCGCCCCTGGCCACCAGTTCGGCGCCCGGGTTCACGTCGCCCAGGACAACCACGTTTCCGTCCCAGGCCACCCTCTGCCCGGACCTGACCATCTGCCGCAGCAGGAGAGTGCGCTCGTCCTTACAAAAGAGCAACACCTTCTTCGCGGCCGCTTCCGGACCGGTCATCCGGTTGCTCTGCCCCCCGTTCGCCGTCGCCGGCGTGCGGTTCATCCACCAACCCGCCTCTCCTTCGGGCGGCAGATTTCCGGCCACCTCATCGGGAAACGGCAAGGGTTCGCCCGCATCCATCCGTGGCTCAACCTCCCATTCTGGATGATTCCGACCGCGCCAGGGTGACTTCGCCGGTCCATTCGACTCGGGGCGCCGGGAACGGGTACTTTTCCTGATGTTTCCTCTCCTCACTTTTCCACCCCATTCGTATTTCGGCGCCTTTCCTCCTTATTCCTGCTCGTCTTCCCACTTTTGGGGGAAAAATCTCCCGCCAAAATAAACTAAAATTCGCCAATTGTGACCAATACTCGTCTTATTATTCGACTGCATTCGTCCTTTTTTCCAATATCCGCCCTTTATTAAGGTTTAGATGCCGGTTTAACGTAAACATTCGGTGAACCCGCCGGTAAAAATAACTTCGTTGATAGCCTAAGCCAACTTACCATTTTTAACGATATTTACGGTCAAGGAAATCTAACGCTGTTGGAGATCAGGTCCCAAACCCGGCCGACGGTCCTCGGGGCGTTTACGCCCCTGCGCCACGAGGGCCGTCGGCCCTTATTTGGGGCAAGGCTCCCTCCTTTTCAAGTATTGTGTCACCCGTGGCCGGACTTGGACTATCCCGGCTGCATCTGGACCACCGGGTATACCGAATACTTACGGTTTAACACCGAAAAAGTTGTCGATATTAAATTTATCATGCAAATGGAAGTATTGATCGTAAATCACCCTGACCGCAGGCGCCACGTCGGCCCCTTCCCCCGCCCCGTCGATGTAAGCCGCCACCGCAATTTGCGGATGCTTGTAGGGGGCGAACGAGACAAAATAGGTCTGGTAATAGGCCTTGCCGTACTCCTGGGCCGTTCCGGTCTTGCCCGCCACCTTCATCGGAAAACCGACGAAGGTGGTGCCCGCCGTTCCTCCCGGTCCGGGAATGCTCCCGGCATGGGTGACACCCTGCATCCCCAGGTGGATGGCCGCCCAGTCGGCGGCCGACAGCTTTATCTTCGCTGCAACCTGCGGACTGAACTGTTTCACCGTCTTGCCGTCCGGGGCCACGATCTTGCTGACCAGGTAGGGCCGGTAACGCACGCCGTCCGCCGCCACGGCCGCCACGTAGTCGGCCAGTTGAATCACGGTCTGTTCGTTGGCGCCCTGACCGATGGCCGCGTAGTAGCTGAGGGCAGGATACAGGGCGCCGTTGTTTTGCGCTTTTTCCCATTTCACCGTCGGAACGAAACCGGGGTTTTCCCCCGGCAGGTCCACGCCCGTCTTCGCTCCGAAGCCGAACATGTGGGCCACCTTGGCGATGTTGTTGATGCCCACCCGCCTTCCCAACTCGTAAAAATAAACATCGCAGGATTGGGCGATGGCCTTGGCCAGGTCATTCGGGCCGGTGGCGTAGGGGTACGTCCAGTTTTTCGGGTAGGGCGGCAGCCAATAACGGGGCGCTCCGTAGATGATGGTGGACGGCGTGATCGCCCCGGTCATGAGGCCGGTCACCGCCGAGATCATTTTGAAGACCGAACCGGGAGGCAGAGCCGTTTGAATCGCCCGGTTCAGAAAGGGAAGATCGGCCGCCGGACTCATCAAACCGGCGTATTCCTTGGCGGTGATGCCCTGGGCGAACCAGTTGGGGTTGTAACTCGGCAAACTGACCATGGCCAGGACGGCCCCGGTGTGCACGTTGATGACCACCATCGACCCCGCCTTGCCCGGAGCCACCCGGGCTCCAAACTTCAGCCTGTTGTCGCGCATGGCCTGTTGGAGGGCTCCGGCCGCCGTTTCTTCCAAGCTCGCGCTCAGGGTGGTGACCAGTTTGTCTCCGGGCACCGGCGCCACTTTCCCGAGCACAACGGTCGGCTGGCCGAGGGAATTGACTTCCACCTGCTGCCCACCGTTTTTCCCCTGCAAATATTTTTGGTACTGGTACTCGAGTCCGGCTTGGCCGACGACTTCTCCCATCTGGTATCCCCGGCCCTTCCAGAGGCGAAGTTCACTGGGACTGATCTGGTTGACGTAACCGAAAACCTGGGCTCCCACGTTCCCCAACGGATAGGAACGCATGGCCTGAACCTGCACGGTCACGCCGGGGAGAGAGCGTTGATTCTCCGCCAGGAGGGTGTGTTCCCGGGGGCTCAGGTTGAGTTTTAGGGGAATCTGCTGGTAGGGAAAGGCCCGGTACTTGGCCAAAACCGTTTCGATCCGGGAGACCGGCGTTCCCAAAATCGCCGCCAGGGAGTTGAGTTCGGCGGCGGAGGGCGGCTTGCCCATCCGGAAATAGTAGGCGTTGAAGGCCGGTTGAGTGGTCACCAGCGTCTTGCCGGTGCGGGAAACGATCGCTCCCCGGGGGGCCAAAATCGGCTCCAGGCGGATCAGATTGCCGGCCGCCAATTTTTGATAGTAGGCCCCCTCCACCAGTTGCATCTGACCGAGCCGTCCGGCCAGGAGAACGAAAAGGAGCAACAGGCCGGCGGTCAGGTAGCCTATTCGCCTGCTGGTTTCGCCCATAGTTCCTCCCTGCTCCCTTGACTTAAACCTTTTCAGGAGGGCTAAAACTTTGCCGTCCGCAAATCGCTCTCCTCCCGGCGAAACCGGCCCCACCAAGCGGCCAGCGGAACGATAACCACCGCGGCCAGGAGGGCTTCCGGCAGGGCGATCCTGAGAATGCCCAAAGGATCCACCGCCAGGCCGAAGACGCGCAGAAACCCCCAGATCATGGTTTCCTGGAACAAAGCCCCTCCCGCCGCCACCAGGGAAGGCACCGGAAAGTGGTTCCGGTAGACCCGGTTGCCGGCGGCCCCGGCCAGGTATCCGGTGGCCATCCCCACCAAGGCATGGAGACCCAGAAAACGTCCCGTAACCAGATCGACCAGCAGGCCACCCCAAAATCCCGCCGCCGCGCCGATGTCCGGTCCGGCCATGAGCCCGGCCAGAACGTTTAAAACCAGGATCAGGTTGACCTCACCGCCACCCAACTTCAGCAGGGGAAGCACCGAGGCCTGCGCAACCAAGGCCGGTAGGTAAGCCGCGAAGATCAGGTATCTTTTCATGGCCCGTGTACCCCCGCGCCGGTGAGTACGAGGACGTGGAACAAAGCGTTCGTCGCCGCCGCCGGTTGGACCAGGGCGTACTTCACCAAGCCATAATTCCGGTAGCCGACGCTGACCACTTTCCCAACCTCCAGACCCGCGGGGAAAACGTTCCCCAGACCGGAGGTGCCAATCGGGTCCCCGACCTTCACCGCCGCGTTGCGCGAAAAAAACTCAACTTTATAATATTCGGTGCCGGACAATCCCCCAACCAGCACGCCGTCTTCGCCCGTGCGTCGGTCAACCACCCCGGCACCGCTTTGCGGATCGGTCAAAAGCAGCACGGTGGCCGTACCGGGGGTCACGCTTTCGATTTCCCCCACCACTCCCTGGCTATCCGTAACCGGCAGGCCGACCCGCAAACCGTTGGCCGTCCCCTTGTTGATGATCACGTAGGAAAACCACTGGGAGGGGGAACGGGCGATGACCGTGGCCGCCACGGAGGAAGGAAAGCCGGGACGGTTTTTCAGTCCCAGGAGCGCGCGCAACCGGACGTTTTCTTCTTCCGCCCGGACCAGTTTTTCGTTTTTCGCGCTCAAAGCCGCCACTTCCCGGCGCAGGTCTCGGTTGGCCCGCGCCAGACCGGCGATCCTCCCCAGGTCGGCGCCCACACCGTGGACCGTTCCGGTCGCCGTCTCCACGGACCAGGTGAAGGGGGAAAGGACGACGCCGGTCCATTTCGTCCAGGGAGAGCTCCCCTGGGACGTTTTGCTCATGGCCAAGACCAGAATGATGGCCACCGCCGCGCCACCCAGGAACCGCCGGTAACGGTTGAAAAACAAAGCTCCCACCGCCCTCACGCCGCCGTTTGCCCCGGCTTATTCTCCACCCTCCACCTTCCGGGCTTCATCCCGGTTTACCCGCGGCGGTTGCGCCGCCGCAGGACGGCCAGAAGGTTGGAGTATTCCAAACACTTGCCCGTTCCCCGCACCACGCAGAGCAATGGATCGTCCGCAAGGTGCACGGGCATCCCCGTTTCCCGGCTGATCAGCCGGTCGAAATTGCGCAAAAGCGATCCGCCACCCGACATAACGATCCCTCGGTCCATGATGTCGGAGGCAAGTTCGGGCGGCGTCTTCTCCAGGGTGCTTTTGATGGCTTCGATGATCGCCTCCACCGGTTCCCGCAAGGCTTTTTGGATTTCCTCGGCGGTCATGGTCAGGGTGCGGGGAAGGCCGGTGACCAGGTCCCTCCCCCGAACCTCATGGGTCGCCGCGTTGGGCTGGAAGGCGCTGCCGATGGCGATCTTCACTTCCTCGGCCGTTCGTTCCCCGATCATCATATTATAGTTGCGTTTGACGTAGTTGACGACGCCCTCGTCCATTTCGTCCCCGGCCACCCGGATCGACTTGGCCGTGACGATCCCCCCCAGGGAGATGATGGCCACCTCGGTAGTCCCCCCGCCGATGTCCACCACCATGTTTCCCGTGGGTTCCTCCACCGGGAGTCCGGCACCGATGGCGGCGGCCATCGGTTCCTCCACCACGAAAGCCTCCCTGGCCCCCGCCTGGGTGGCCGCGTCCTTGACCGCCCGTTCCTCCACCCCGGTGACCCCGGACGGCACACTCACCACCACCAACGGATGGAAGATTCCCGCCCGCACCTGCGCCTTGCGGATGAAGTACTTCAACATGCTCTGAGTGATGTCGAAGTCGGCGATCACGCCGTCCTTCATCGGCCGGATGGCCAGAATGTTGCCCGGGGTGCGGCCGATCATCTGCTTGGCCGACTCGCCCACCGCCAAAACCGCGCCCGTGGCCCGGTCGATGGCCACCACCGAGGGCTCCTGCAGGACGATGCCCTTGTTGCGAACACAAACCAGCGTGTTGGCCGTCCCCAGGTCTATCCCCAAGTCCCGCGAAAAATAACGTGTCAGCGCGTCAAACACCAATTTTGCCCCTTTCTATGGACGTACCCGCGGGAGAACCGATCCCGGATGCACTTCCGGCCGGTATGGGAACCTGTCTTCCATCCCAACCCAAACCGCTTTCCTGCAGACTCAAGTAACAATTTTCCCCGATAATCAGGTGATCCAACACCTCGATGCCCAACATGCTTCCCAGGTTGGCCAGTTCCCTGGTGACCCGCAGGTCGTCGGCGCTGGGCCAAGGATCGCCGCTCGGGTGGTTGTGGGCCAGGATGACGGCCGCCGCTCCCCGGCGAATGGGACTTTGGAAGACTTCCCGCGGGTGAACGGGCGTCGAATCCAACCCTCCCACGAAGATCACCTCCCTGGCCAGGCAACGATTTTTCGTGTCCAGCAGCAGGATCTCGAAACGTTCCTGGTCCAGGTAGCGCATTCCCGCCTGCAGGATGGCGGCGGCATCGGCCGGGGAGCGGATCGCCGGCAGGCGCCGCTGGTCTTTTTCCAAGCGCAGGCCCAGTTCCACGGCCGCCTTCAGCCTGGCCGCCTTGGCCGGCCCCACCCCCGCTATCCCACCCAATTCCTCTGGGCTTATCCTGCCCAAACCCCGCAGGCCGCCCAGACTGTCCAGGCGTTTCAGGATCCTGGCGCCCAGTTCCACCGCCGTTTCTCCGCGGCGTCCCACCCCCAGGAGAATTCCCAGGAGTTCGGCGACGGAGAGGGCCGCCGAACCCTCCCGGAACAGCCTCTCCCGCGGCCTTTCGGCGTCCGGCAGGTCTTTGATGGTCAGGTGATATTCCAACTCACCCATGGCCATCCCCACCCGACCCGCCGTCCGTCACCAAACCCAACAGGTTCACGCCGAAGGACTCCAACATCCTGCCGAGCAGTCCCAGCGGAAGCCCCACGACGTTGGTGTAACAACCCTCGATCCGCTCCACCAGGAGCGCTCCCACCCCTTGAATGGCGTACCCTCCCGCTTTGTCCAAAGGCTCCCCCGTGGCCACGTAGGCGCGGACCTGGGCCGGCGCAAGGCGCCGCAACCACACCGTGGTCATCTCGTGGTCCACCAAAACCTCCCGCCCGCGCCGCACGGCGACGCCGGTGTAAACCAGGTGCGTCCTTCCGGTCAAACTGCCCAGCATCCGCTCCGCTTCCCGGACGTCCCGGGGTTTGCCGAGAATTTCCCCGTCCCGGACCACCACCGTGTCGGCCCCCAGAACCAACCCGTCGCCCGCCGGCAGGGGAGCGGCCAGGGCCTTGTCCCTGGCCACCGCGCGCACGGCCTCCCCCGGCGGCGCCCCCGCGGGCATTCTCTCCTCCAATTGCACCGGCACCACCTGGAACGCCAAACCGAGGCCACGCAGGATGTCCCGCCGCCGGGGCGAGGAGGATGCCAGGTATAGTTGCATCGTTCAGTGACGCCTGAAAAGAAAAAGCATGATCAACATACCCAGCACACCGCCCAGGTTCAACTTGAGCCAAAGGCCGAAGCCGATGACCACCAGATCCACCGCCGGAACACCGAGGGTGTAGCTTCTGGCCAGAATCGGCACGTAGGTCGCCGCCGCGTCTCCCAGCACCGTGCCGGCCAACGCCCCCACCAATGCCAGGAAAAGATAAAAGGCCAGCCTTGTCCCTTTTTTGCGCAAAACGCCTTCCTTCTTCCCCCGAATTCTTTTTGCTCGCGGAAAAATCCTTTTTTCGCAACCGATTCAAGTAGCGTTTTCCCTCTTTGGGTTATTTTCCCCAAAGATGCTTTTTTTATCCTCCGCCGCCCCTGCCCTTTGCCGCAGGGGCGAAAAACCCCGCGAAGCCCGCTTCCCCCAGGACGAGCCGGCCCCGCTCCGGTCCCAGCACGAAAACGGCGGTGGACAAGGCGTCGGCCACGGCGGCGGAAGAACCCAGGACGCAGACCAACTTAGGTCCGCCGGCCACCGGCCTCCCCGTCCGGGGATCCAGCAGGTGGCCGTAGACCACCTTTCCCCGGCGGAAATGCCGCTCTCCTTGACCCGAAACCCCCAGCGCCTGTCCGGAGGGCAGGACAATGGCCTGCGGCGAGCCGCCCGGTCCGGCCACCCCCGGCAGAGCCACCCGCCACATCCGTCCACCCGGTTTTCCTCCCAAAGCGCAGATGCTGGAGCCCCCGATGTCCACCAGCGCCGACCGGACCCCGCTGCGGCGAAGGACCGCCAAGGCCAGGTCGCAAGCGTATCCCTTGGCGACCCCCCCCAGGTCCAGGCCCATACCCGTCCGTCGCAGGTAGACCGATCGCCCCTTGACCTCCACCTGCCGGTAGTCGACCCGGGAAAGGGTCGCCGCGATCTCCTTCTCCGTCGGAACCCGGTACGCCGGCCTCGACCCCATGCGGCTGCCGAACCCCCAAAGACGCACCAGAGGCCAAACCGTCGGATCATACGCCCCTCCGGTCAGGCGCGAAACCCTCAAAGCGGTCCGAACAACCGCCACGGTTTCCCCGCTGACCTCCACCGCCCTCCGGCCGGCTCCCCGGTTCACCGCGGCCAATTGGCTGCCGGGTTCGTAGGGATTCATCAACCGGTCAATCCGGCGGACGGCGGCAAAAGCCCGTTTTTCCCCCGCGGGCGCGGCCGGCCCGTAGGCGGAAATGGTCACCCAGGTATGCAGGAGGAATTCCCGCTCCCGGTGGAGAGCCGCCCCTTCCACCAGGTGGGCCAGTCCCAACAGGAGCGCAACCGAAGTCAATACCCAACAAAACCTGTTCAAGCCACCAGACTTAAGCATTGGATTCCCTGGTTCGCGACCATTCGCGAATCCTTTCGCAAGTATAGCATTCAGATCCACCGCGCTCAAGGCGCTTGTGCTTGGTGCCAGCCCCAAAATTCGCCAACATACGCAAAATTCGCCCAAATTTGCTGTTTTCCGTAAATAACCATCAGTTAAGGAGAAATATCGCCAAACCGCCGGCGGCGGCGCGAGCCGAAGGAAGGTTTCGCCTCCGTACATGCGCCCGTCGCCTTTGGCGAGGGCAAGGAACAGACCTCCAGCGCAACCTTTGACGCCCAGTTCGCCGCCGGGGGCGGCTCCCGTGCTATACGCGTCCTTTTCCCGCCGGTCTTCAGCCTATGCGCGACAACAAAAAAAAGAAGGCGCACCCGCCTTCTCCGCGCAGAACATCCCTTCTCTCGCCGGGACGACTCCCTCCAGAATCGAGACCCTCAACCACTGACGAAGGCACCCGGAAGACCGCAACACCATCGAAACGGTTCAACGACTCGTTTTCATCGGCTCGCGCGAGAAGTTGTGGTGCGCCTTCGACAGCATCATAACACCCGACGGCCGAAAGCGCAAGTCCGATTGCCCACTTTAAGCTAAGTCATATAACTTTCATCTAACTTTCATCTTTCGCCGCCGCCCTCCGCCCTCTCCCAGCA
>JAJZBP010000179.1 GCA_021798855.1 Bacillota bacterium | reverse complement strand
CGGACGCGGCGGTGGCCACCTCGCCCTCCTGCGGCTTATCCTTGGCGGTATCGGGCAGGATGATCCCACCCGTACTCTTCTCCTCGGCCACGCTCTGCTTCACCACAACCCGGTCCCCCAATGGCTTGATCACCGTCATCCCCCCTTTCCTTGCCAGAATCATCATGAATTCATCGTTAGCACTCATCGCCAACGACTGCTAACGATGGGCATTATAAACCACCCTCTCCCAGGTAGTCAAGGGGAAAGGACTCGCTTCCAAGACTCCGGCAAATTCGATTGAATTTGATTTGTTTTTCCAAACGCCGCAGACCATCGCAAGGTGGGTCTTGGCCGCCGGGGGCGCGGCCAGGTGCCCCTGGGGTAGCGGTACTACTCCCCTTGCCTCGGTTTATCTCGGAGAGACGCCGACCATGGGCACTCTGCACCCACAGCCCTTGGAATATGCGTCTCCAGTCGCCAGACGTGCTTCCCACTATTCCTTGCAGGTAGCGAACCCTGCGCTGGTGAGCCTTGGGCAAACCCGACGGAGAACCAATGGGAACATGGTTATTCGCCGTTGTGTCGGGTTGTCCTTATCGGCGCAAAGGTCGAGAAACCTTAAAATTTGTCGAAAAGCGTTGTCGAACAATGCCGAACGACTTTTCTGATGTTTCCGGTAAATAACTTGACAAAGCGCGGGGGACGATGTTAGGGTAAAAATGCCAATAATAGAAAGGAGGTGGTTCTAGGAGAAGAAAAAGGTTGTGAAGGCGCAAAAACCCCAAGCAACCGTTCTTTGGTCAAAAGACAATTCAAGGGGAGTATTTAGTGATGAGAAAATGGTATCTTGGTAAAGGAGCCGCGATTTTTGTTGCATTGATTCTCGCTTTGGGATTATCCGGCACAATGGTATTTGCTGCTGGTCCCCAACCCATTTCGCTTGCCCCCGGGCAAAGCGAAATAATTCAATTGAACAGTGGACATAGTCTTAGAATTTACAAATGGACTCAAGAACAGATCAAGCGGGCCATCGCCACAGGGAAATTACCCGCATCAGTTACAGGTGATCCAACATACAATCTTACCTTTTCCAACACATCCGGCGGCTGGAATATGCAGCCATATTGGGAGCTTGATACAAGCTTCACATGGTCATACAGTTGTTCCGCCGGTACATCATATGGATACAATGCTAATAGTACGGGATATGCCGATTACCCGTATACTGAAAGTCAATTTTCAGCCACCACAAGCGGTAACGGCACTTCAACTGCTTATGTCGATGGACAGTCCCTTGTCAATGAGCAAAATTATGGCTCCTTCACGCCGTTTAATAACATGACCCTGAATGCGAACGGTTGGTTATATTACCAGTCCGGCGACGGTTTGGGCGATTTATACGGTTGGCAGGGGAATTACGGTTGTTAAACGTGTAGGTTACCGACCTGCCTCTGGGGAGTGCTCTTAAAACCTCAGAGGCAGGCAATATGCCCATTCGCCAGAACCCAGAACTCACTTTCCCCCAAAAACAGGGAAGCGGGAGAATTCGCCCTTGACCCACTTTATTCAGGGAGGTTGAGTGAACATGGATAAAAAACCCAACGAAACTCAAGCTGTTTCTGGCGTTCTGAGCGTTTTGCTAATCACCATTGCTTTCTTAGGTTTGCTTGTTCCCGGTTTTGACCTCTTAATTGCTTTTGTTTTAGCCGTCATCGCTATTCTATCCTTGCCCCATCGGAAATTCTTTCAGACACAGGCGCTGATCGCTTTAGCATTAAGTTTAATTTCCACTGCTGCTTTGGTGTTTAATTTGCACCCTTTTGGAGCTCCAAATAAAATCCATGCATATTGGTCCTGTCCAACCGCAAATAAGACCCGCCACTTAGTCAAAATACCCCACCCACCCAACTTACCGTTTCACTCTACTCTATCTCTGCATCCTCCTGCTCCTAATTGCAATCTTATTTGGCGTCGGGAACGCGCGGCAATTCTGTGAGGGACCAAAACCACAAAGCTCAGGTCCAGCGTTGCTGCCCGCCGTTGGCCGGGAGGTGAGCCGCGCAGCTCTGGACCTTCCGCACGCACAAGAGCGGTGTCCCCATTTCATGGACGGGAGCCTTTCCCGATATGCCGGCGGCATATCGGGAAAGGCTCCCGCTTCAGGGAACGACCCGCCGTTCCTTCCAACTCCAAGGGAGAGGTTCCTTACAGGTTCCCCGCATCAGGCGAGGAGGGAGGGATCGCCAATCCGACCACTTCCCGCCTCAAACCATGCACGGAGGATTGAGCGCCGGTTACCTTGGTCAGACTTGACCTCAGCCTCCCAGTCGGAATGAAGCGTTGACCACCGAGGTGAGCTTCTTCTTGATGGTGGTCGTATCGTAGGAACCCGAGTTGAACATCTGGGTCGAGTTGACCGGCGTGAGCTGCAAAACCCCGGTGTTCACCGACACCAGGCGGCCCAACTTCACTCCGGTGTCCGCCGCGATCCGTTGGGCGCGCCTCTGTGCGTCCAACACCGCCGCCGCGATCAGCTTCACCCGCAGGCCCGCCAACTTGTTGTAATAATACTTGACGCTCTGGGTGGAGAAGAAGACTCCCTGGCCGGCCAGGGAACCGGCCTCCTGGGCCAGGGCGGTCACCTTATTGACGTGGCTCGACTGGACGGTCACCGTCTGGTCCAGGGTGTAGGCAGCCAGAGCCGCTTTGCTGCAAGATGCCGGGTTGAACTTACAATTCATGAAGGACTGGTTAATGCTGACCGGCGTCACGGTGATGTCACCGGCGGACACCCC
Organism: Bacillota bacterium; assembly: GCA_021798855.1. Classification (GTDB taxonomy): domain Bacteria; phylum Bacillota; class Sulfobacillia; order JAJZIM01; family JAJZBP01; genus JAJZBP01. The sequence continues at coordinate 1,693 of JAJZBP010000179.1, read as the reverse complement.
GTTCTTGGCCAAAAAGGCCCTGACCAAGCTCAGGTCATGGCTCATCTGCGCGTAACCGGCCTGCAGGTTGCCCCTGGTCGTATCCGTGGAAAAATCGCTGGTCCATTTGACCTCGTCGGACACCACCACCTGTTCGGCCGTGCCGGTGACGGCCAGCATGGAGTTGTTGAAGGTCTTCACGTAGATGACCATGTTGGAGACGATCACGGTGCCGACGATCAGGCTCACCCCGATGATCAGGGCGGCGATGACCGAAGGATACTCCCGCAGAGCCCTCCCCAGGAAAGACAACATTCCCTTCCTCCTCGTTTTTTGCGTTTTACCCGCTTCCCGTCAGTTGTCCAGCTTCAACCTCCCTCCGGTTGGCCATCTCTCTTTCCACCCATCATAGACAACACCCACAAAAGCGTCAACCCGCCAGAGAATGGAATCACGGATTCGGGTGAAGGAGAAGGGCAGGGAAAAACCGAATAGCCTTGGCCGGAGACCCGATGTTGGGAGGTGCCCTTTTGCTCCGACGCCGCCTGTTCGACCGCGCGGCGACCATGCGTTTGGCCAAGCCGGCGGCGTTCGGCCTGTACTTGCTCGTTTCCGTCCTGTATTTCGGGCGCCCGCTCTGGGGCCACCTCACCTCCCGGTACGTGGGCCAGGGCGCGGATCCGGTGGACACCTACATGTGGTCCCTTTCCTGGTGGCCATTCGCCCTTGTTCACCTGAAAAATCCCTTCCTGACCAAATACCTGTGGGCGCCCACCGGAGTCAACCTGGCTTGGACCGCCTCGATCCCCCTGGTCGCCATCCTTTTGTCGCCGGTCACCTTGCTCGCCGGTCCGGTGGCCTCCTACAACGCGGCCATGTTGCTGGCCCCCGCCCTGGGCGCCTTCTGCGCTTTCCTGTTGGCGAGGCGCGTGAGCAAACAATGGTGGATCGGCCTTTGGGGAGGCTGCCTGTTCGGCTTCTCCTCTTATGAGATCGCCCAAACCATGGGGCACCTGGCGCTCACCTTGGACTTCGTGCCGCCGTTGCTGGCCTATTGCCTTTTGGTCGGCGCCGAAAATGCCGCGACCGCGGCCTTCCCGTGGAAAACCGCAACCGTCGCCGGCCTATTGTTGGCCCTGCAATTCACCATTTTTCCGGAAGTTTTCGCCACGCTCACCGTTTTCGGCGTTTTTTTTCTGCTGGTTTCCTGGCTGATGGTGCCCGCGGCCCGCGCCCGCCTTTTGGTGGTCGTCAAGGCATTGGCCGGAGGCTACCTCCTTGCTCTGGTCATAACCAGTCCCTATCTTTACTATCTGAGTTTCAAAGTCCCGTTTGCGGGGCTGCCCAATTCCCCCGTTGCCTTCTCCACGGACGTCTTGAACCTGGTCATCCCCACCCGGATCAGCTTTTTGGGAGACGCTTTCCAGCGCATCACCCGCCATTTTTCCGGCAACCTCGCGGAACAGGATGCCTACCTCGGCTTGCCGTTGGTCGTTTTGTTGGTTGCCGGCACGGTGGCTTTCCGAAAAAACAAGTGGGTCAGGGTGGGCGCCTATTGCCTCACGTCCGTGGTGCTGGCCTCCCTGGGTCCACTGCTGCAGGTCGGAGGCCGCCCGGTGGGAGTCGGACCATGGGCTTTGACGGCCTTTGTGCCTTTACTGAGGGATGCCCTCCCCGGCCGTTTCATGCTGTATGCCTTTTTGGCCGCCGCCGT
>JAJZBP010000178.1 GCA_021798855.1 Bacillota bacterium | reverse complement strand
CCGATCTTTTTTCTATGTTATCGGTTGAGGCGTCAACTAAAAAATCCACGTCGGTTGTCGCTCGTGAAAAGCCATAGTAGTTGACAGCAAACCCACCGATAAGCATGTACTTAACCTTTTTACGGTTGAGAGCATTGCAAATTCTCGTAAGGTCCGCTAAGGTTGCGGCTCTCGAAACTTCACTGTCATCGTTTTCAGCCACCACTCATTCGCCTCCTCAAAGGTTTTAAAACAGAAAATGCCTCGGGGCAAATGAACATCTGCACCGCGAAAAGTGTTGAGCATTTCCGCAAATCCACGCATGTGGTCAAAGCCCGGCATGGGAACAGTTCTACTCTTACCAATCACCTTAATTTTGCTATCGTCAAAGTGCACCTTAACCACCAGCTTTCGGAAAAATTATATCTTTTCCATGGGCGCGTGCAAATGCCTTTAATCCCAAGCCTTTCTCACCGATTCCGCCAGTTCCCCTTCGCTCTGGGCCACCTGCCCCAGCGGCGGTCGCCACGCTCACATGCCCCTTCTTTGACTGCCGACGGATTTTTATTTTTCAAGGCAGCTTGCGATTATGGAGGGTTAAACTGGTTTTCTTCCCGAATGGTTGAACTCCCCTTACCCGGGTCATGGCCATTTAATGTAAATTAACCTCGTCACATCAGGGTTTCTTCGTTTTTACCCAAACTCTTCACCGGGTTGACGTGGACCATGCAGTCGGCCACTCCCTCCACGTCGGCGCGCACCCGTCGGCGCACCTCCTCGGCCACCCGGTGCCCCGCTTCCACCGTTATCTCTCCCGCCACGCCGATCTCGGTGTCCAACAAGACGAACGGACCCATGCGCCTGGCTTTCAGAACCTGAATGCTCCGCACTCCCGGCACTCCGCCGGTCACCGCCCGTACCCGGTCCAAAAACTCCTGGTCCATGAACCCGTCCATCAGGTCTTCCACCGCGTCCCTGGCCATTTTCCAACCTCCCCAGACCACCAGCAGAGAGATTCCCAAGCCCATCGCCGGATCCAAATAGGGGAAACCCATCCTCGCCCCACCCACCCCGGCCAGAGTGGCCACCGAAGCGTAAACGTCGGCTCGGTGGTCCAACGCGGTGGCGAAAAGGGCCTTGTTACCGGTTATTCGGGCCGCCCAGATGGTGTAGCGGTAAAGGGCTTCCTTCAGGACGATGGCCAAAAAGGCCCCTCCCAAAGCCAACAAATCCGGAACCCGGTGGTAGACCCCCACCAGCATGGCGTTCAGTGAAATCCAGCCGATCTCCACCCCCGCCAGAATGACCAGGGTGGCCACCACGTTCTGCACAATGGTCTCGGCCCGGGCGTGGCCGTAGGGATGACCGGAATCCGCCGGCTGGCTGGCCACCCGCATTCCCAGGAAAAGAGCCACCGCGCCCATGATGTCGATCCCGGTGTGGATGCCGTTGGCCAAAAGAGCGATGCTCCCCACGGCCAGTCCCAACCCAACCTGGAGCACAGTCAACACCAGGTTGCCGACGATGCCGGCCCACGCCACTCTTTCCGCCGTTTGGTAACGATCGTCGGCCATGTTTCCCCCCGTAAAAAGCCGCGGGACTCCATCTCCCCTCTGGAGGTGAAGTCCCGCGGATGATTCCGCTGCCCGTGAGGGCCCGGCTGCCAAGCCTGATCTTCTTGCTTATACTAAACCTATGTTCTTCCGGAAAACAATAATTGCTAAACCCGGCCCAAGAAAAAAAACAAAATCCCCAGGGCCACCGCCATTTTGACCAGGCGCCCGGCAAAACGCCTCCCCAAGGCCACCAAACCCTGCCGGAGGTTAAGTTTGAGCCTTCTGCCGATGAGGGCCTCCCAGGCTCCCGTTCCAAGGTAAGGCCCCAGCACCACTCCCAAAACCAAGAGGCTTCCCGCGCCCGCGATCGCTTCCCGCTGCTCCCTGCTCCGGGACGGCCCCAGGTTGCCCAGCAACACACCGCCCACCTCACCGGCCACCGCCGCCAAGCCAACGATCGCCACCGTCTCCCCGCTGAAGAACGCCCAACGCCCGGCCCAAGCATAAACCGCCACTCCCATCCAAACCAAAACAACTCCAGGAAGCCGGAGGATACCCGCCGCCCCGAGGAGCCCGACCAACAATAGGATGGCTACCGCGCCGTCCATCGCCATAAAAGAACCCTCCCCGCCGACCGGCTACTTGCCGCTTTTGGCCACCTTCAATCCTTTGCCCCTTTTGAGAGCCTTGGGCGCTTCCCCCTTCGGGTCATCCTTTTTGTTGGGGGCGGCTGTCGCCGCTCTCCTGGATGCGGCTTTGCTCCGTTCATCCCACTCGCTCCAACCGACCCAGATGGGCGTGGCCACGAAGATCGACGAGTAGGCGCCGAAGAAAACGCCGATGAGCATGGTCACCGCGAAGTCTCGGGTCGTCGCCCCTCCGAAAATCAGGATGGAGGCCATGGCCAAAAGCACCGTCACCGCCGTGTTCACCGACCGGACCAAGGTTTGGTTCAAGCTCCGGTTGGCGATCGTCGCCAGCGTCTCTTTACGCATCAGCTTCAAATTTTCCCGGATGCGGTCGAAAATGATGATCCGGTCGTTCAGCGAATAGCCGATGATGGTCAGCACCGCCGCCACGAAAGCGGTGGTAAGTTGGACGTGGACCAAGGCCACCAGGCCGATGGAAACCAACACGTCGTAGAAGATGGCCACGATCCCCGACAGGGCGAAACGAAAGTCGAAGCGGAAACTCATGTAAAGGATGATCAGCAAAACGGCCACCAGCACCGCCAAGAGTCCCTGGCGAACCAACGCCTGGCTGACCACTCCCGTGACTTTATTCAGGGAAACGATTTGGAAACGGCCAAGTTGTTTGGACAAGGCGGCGTTCAGCGCCGTTCGCCGCGCTTCCGAAACCGCCGGGAAATTCATCAACACCTCGTGCCCAGTGCTGCCCACCATGGTGATGTTGCTCCCGCCCAACCCCTGCCGGTCGAGCACCACGCGCACCTGAGCCGAGGCCACCGGGTGGGCGAATATGGCGTCCATGGTCATACCCCCGGTGAAATCGATGCCCAAGTTCAAACCGCGCCCCACCAAGCCCCCAAGGCTGACCAGGAGAAAAAACGCGGAGAGCAGGAACCAGACCTTGCGCCGCCCGATGAAGTCAAACAAAACTCATTCTCTCCTTTTAGTGCGAATGCTACGCAGAAGGTGGAGAGTGCCTCGAAGGGTTCCTCTTCCATACGCCGCCCGGCGCGTAAAATCCCCCAGCGTCACTCCACATCTAACCCAGAAAAACTTTCGTGTTTTGGACGAACTTTGCATCTTCCACCAATTTGAGCAGATACTTGGTCACCCAGATGGCCGTGACCATGCTGGCCAAGACCCCCAAACCCAAAGTCAGGGCGAAGCCACGCACCTCACCGCTACCCATCTCGTAAAGGACGAAGGCGGCGATGATCGTGCTGACGTTGGAGTCCAAGATGGCCCGGATGGCGTTTTTGAATCCGGCGTCGATGGCCGCCCGGAAAGTCTTGCCGGCCCGCAGTTCGTCCTTGATCCTGGCGAAGATGATCACGTTCGCGTCCACCGCAATGCCGGCCGACAGGACTATGCCGGCCACTCCCGGCAGGGTCAGGACGGCGTGAATGGCAATCAGGATGGCCAGGAGCAGGTACATGTAGATGACCAAGGCCACATCCGCGAGAACCCCGGCCAACCGGTAGGCCGCCACCATGAAGAGGACGATGAGGATTATGGCGATGAGGATAGCCCGTTCACTTGCCAGCACCGAGGCCGAACCCAGGGTGGCGCTGATTGTCTTGACCTCAACGATTTTCAACGGCACCGGCAGGGCGCCCGAACTGAGTAGCACAGCCACCCGTTGGGCGGCCTGCAGGGAGGAATAGCCGGTGATCTGCGCCGAGCCGTTGAGAATGGCGCTTTGCACGGTCGGATTCTGCAGCAGCTTCCCGTCCAGGTAGATCCCGATGGTTTTGTTCAGATCTCTTTGGGTCGCCGCGGCAAAGGCCGCCGTACCCGCCGGGTTGAACTGCAGGAGCACGACCGGTTGGTTGTTTTGTCCGAATTGGGCGGTGGCGGTCTTCAGATCGGCCCCGGTCAGGATCACCCCGCTTGCATCTTTGAAAACCAACTGGCCCGTTTCCCCGATTATTTTGATGGCCTGTTGCTGGTTTTTGACCCCCGGCAAATCCACCGCGATTTCGTTCTTCCCCTGCTGTTGAATCGTCGGCTCGGACACCCCAAGGCCGTTCACCCGGTAGGTGATCCGCTGCAGGGTCTGGGCCATTACGGTCGGGCTCGGATGCCCCTGCGCCTGCAGGACGGCATGGACTCCGCCCTCCAAGTCACGCCCCTTGTGAATGTAAAAAGGCGCTGACGCAGGGGACGTCACGGGCCTGACCACGGAAAAATAAAACCCCACCCCCACCACCGCTAGGATGATGGCTCCAAAAATCGCCAGCCGATTGCCTGTCC
>JAJZBP010000177.1 GCA_021798855.1 Bacillota bacterium | reverse complement strand
TTTTTTATGAGCAACTTGCTGAATTTATCGAAGAGTCATTGCGGCAATTTCTTCCCATCCAGCACACGTTCCCGATAGGGGACCGCGAAGACCTGGAAGTGGATTTTCAGTTCAACATCGGCCAGCGCCCTGTGTTTCTGTTCGGGGTTAAAGACAACGCTAAGGCTCGCTTGGCAACCATTTCGTGCTTGGAATTTCAACGGGCCAAGATACCGTTTAAAAGTTTCATCGTTCACGAGGATTTCGAAGGTTTAAGCAGAAAGGACCGGATTCGGATCACCAGTGCGGCGGATAAACAATTCGTGTCCTTGGATGACTTTAGAGAAAGAGCTGAAGAAATGCTGGAACGAGAAACAGCCTAATTAAAACGCGATGCGGCGTTGCCCGCGAACAACTTGCCGGAATCAGGTGGTTGGGGCGGCTGGTGGATACCAACGAAGATGGGCAGATCAATCGGGGCGGGCTAAGACATGCGACGACAACGGGGCGCGAACTTTACCGGGGGCGCCTCGTTCCTGTCCAAGGAAGCGGGTAAGGTATGGGCAACTGCTGGGGGAGGTGACCGCTGGTGGCGACATGGTTGGGTGGTGGCAAGATTAGCAGATCCCCGGCGGCGGCGCTTTTTCGGAGAGCAACTTGCTGATGGAGGCAAAGAACGGGTGGAGGACGGGAGCCTTGTCCGGAAAACGGCGCCGGAGGTGCCCTCAACCTCAACCCCTAAGTTGATTATAGAAAAAAGGGAATAAAAAGCGCGGGTTTACGCCTGCCTCGTGCGCCGCCGCCCGGCGACTGCGGGCATGAGGGAGCGGGGGCCGGGATGTCCGCCGGGGAGGGATGGGATGACGGCGCTCGGGTGGTGCTGCCCGAACTGCGACCAGGAGAAGGACTTGGACGTTGGGCTGGGCGGGCGGACGAGGCGGGGGCGGATGGAAGAGGGGCGTTAAAGAGAGCGGAATTTGGCTTCTCTTTACGCTGCCGGATGGCGGGAAGATGCGGTGTTTTTCGTCGGCGGGGAGGAAAACCGGGGAACGCGCTGAAATCTGGGGGGAGCAGTACCTTCCCGGCGGCCTGGTGGGGGAGGAAAAGAAAACCGCCGCCAGGCTTGCCACCCGGCGGCGGCGAGGAAAATGAGGTTTTAACCCGGCTCTGGAAAGACAGTGAAGCCTTCCAGGTGGGCCGCTGATCGCATGCGGCCAGCGAAGGTGATGAAACGGTTCCGGTGGGCGGGGGACTGTCGGCCCAGACCAGGGCTGCCGCTAGTTGCAAAGCGTCCGCCGCCCGCAGGGGATGTAGCCTCAGGAGGCGGGCGGCTTGTTCGCGCACCGCTTCTGCCGGCAGAACCTCCTCCAAGGTGTATCCAAGCGATCAATGGCTGACTTTTCGGCTTGTTCATTCAGCAATCTTTCCCGGTTTAAGCGGGCAAAGGCTGACCAACATTCCACGGGGCTGGCCCACCAGACTACCATTTTCCGGTTAACTTTCAGGATGGATTCGGCGATTTCCGATTCGGGCTGGTCCAGGCAAAGGGGAACGATGGCGGAGGCGTCCCAGAACTTCACCGGCCTTCATCTCTTTCCCGCAAGAGGTAGTCCAAGGCCTTGCCTTGCGGGTCTGCCGGACCTCGGGTTCGGAAAAAATCGTCGGGCAGATGTTTTTCCCCGAGCTTAACCAGCCCAGATCGGGCCAATTCCCGCAACCGGGCGTCGATGGCTCCGGCTCCGTTCAGCGGGACGATCCTGGCAATCGGGGTGCCGCGTTCGGTGATCACGACCTCGCCGCCGGACTTTACGGCTTCTAAAAACTCACTCAGGCGGGCCTTCAACTCAGCGATGGGAGCGACAGTGGAGACAGCCATGGGTAGCACCTCGCTTATGACTATGATAGTCATCTAGTTGCGACTAAACAAGACTTGAAAGGATTTGGCGAACACGACGTTTGCGTGAGCGTCAAGGTGGACCGGCAAATTTGATTCAAAAAGAAAAAACGATACCAAGCACCGCCGTTTGAAGGTTCCGAAACTGAAATCAGGTTAAGCCGGCTATTCCGCCAGGATTTGACGAACTTCCTCCAGGGAGGCGGCTTTGAACAGACGCCGCAGCAGCCGGTCCAGTTCCTCGGGTGTCTGAAGGGCAGCCGTTTGGGCCTCAAACTCGGTCGGATCGATGTCGAATCGGGCAGAAAGGAATTGGGCGATGGCTTCGATTTATCCGGCGGCATCCAACCCCAGCGCGAAACGAACTGCTATATCAAGCAACCGCAACTTGCTTGGGCTTAAAATAGCAATCCGCTCTTTCAAGAGGGCTTTCTCCACCGTAGCCAAAACATCACAATTTACAACGCACGGTTTGGGTAAACCATCTTCCGGTCCCAACGGCACTTCCGCTGGGATACTTCGGATGCGGGTGGTTACCGGGGCAATTATTACCAAGGCACGCACATCATAGGCCTCGTCACGGGATAAAAGGATCACGGGGCGACGACCCGTTGGCGGCGGCAGATCCGCCCACCAGACCTCTCCCCGTTTCATCACCAGGGTTCTTGGCTGAGGGCAGCACCACTAAGCCCGCTCACTTCGGCAACTTCGTTGGCTGACTCGGGACAGCGGCGATATCCTTCCACATATTGCAAGATAGCCTTTTGGTCAGGTTTAACATGGATAAGCTGTTCTACCGCGGACCGAAAAAAATCGCTACGGCTTTGTCCTTTTTTGCGCCGCGCTTCTTCCGCCGCAGCAAGGATATCGGCCGGAAGGCTGACCGCTACTCTGACTCTCTTTTCCATCTAGCTCGCCTCCTGTCATTATTATATACGAAGTACCGGTAAATCGCCGGAGAAATTGAACCGTGGGTTAGGTTGGGAAAGGGCAGTTTCGCTGGCATCAATACGGCACCTTGGAGGGATATAATCCTCTGAATAAGGCAAAGGGCCAAGGTGGAGGAGGGGAGGTGCCAGTTCCTCTTCTTCTTGGGGGTTCAGTTGGCGGTAGGTTTCGAAAAAACTGACCAAGAAGGCCGCGCGTTCCGGGTCGAGTTGCAGCCGGGTCAACATTCGGAGCTTGACCTGAACGGCACAGCCGAAGACGGAGGGGGTGGGAAGCGGCGGCCATGCCCTGCGTGACTTCGACTTCTGGGTAGGGTCAAAACGGCTTGTGCTGCGGTAAGCCGTGCCTGGCCAGCTTGAAGGTGAGGCCCGTCGGCGAACAATATGAGAAAATCCTTGATGTTTTCAAGTGCCAATGATTGTCAGAGCGGAAGGAGGTGGCGTGAAATAGGAAAACGATGCCAAACACCGCCGTTTGAAGGTACCGAAACGGAAACAGGTTACGCCGGCTATTCCGCCAGGATTTGACGAACTTCCTCCAGGGAGGCGGCTTTGAACAGACGCCGCAGCAGCCGGTCCAGCTCCTCGGGTGTCTGTAGGGCGGCCGTTTGGGCCGCGAACTCGGTCGGATCGATATCGAATCTGGTGGAGATGAATTGGGTGATGTCTTCGCGTTTGGCCTTGATTAGGCCCTCCACAAGGCCTTCCGCTTTTCCTTCGGCTCTGCCCTCCACTATGCCTTCGGTTCTGCCTTCCATCCGGCCCTTTTCGTGATAGCTGGTGGTCCATTGGATCACTTTTTCCGCCTCCTCCTTCTTCAAGCTGCCGATCATTCGGGTCAATTCCGCTTCCTCTTGGGGAGTCAATCTTAAATATGTTTCGAAGAAACCGACCAAGAACGCTGAACGTTCGGGATCGATTTGCAACCGCGTCAACATTCGGAAGAACTCTTGCTTGACCTGGACCCTTTCCTCCGGTTTGTAGCCCATCTTGCTGAGCAGGGCCGCCGCCGCCGGGTTATCCCCGCGTAGGAAATCGCGCCAAGGCAGCCGTTTGGGTTGCAACGTGTAAAACTGGAAGCGCACGACTTCCAAAAAGGGGAAGCCAAGCGCGAAATGGTCTGGTTCATCCCTTATCGTGTCAAAAGTGAAAAGCGCCACGGGCAGGACCCGCTTGCCGTGTTTTTCGTAAAGGCGGAGGAAATAGCGGAACATCCTCTCGGCGAATGTGTTCTGCGGTTCTTGCTGGGAATCCACATGGACGAGGACGGTTCCCGGCTCGCCGCGGATCTTGGCCGTGGCCACCACGTCAACGTAACGTTTGTCTTGCTCAAGGCCGGTGAAGGCTTCCTGGGTGAGAAATTGGCAATCCGCCAAGTCGAGGACTTGGGCGGCTTCGGGAAAAAAGGCCTCGAAAAATTCTTTGAGGTAAGTCTGCAATAATTCCTTGAAGAGGCGATCATGGTCAATCGTACCGGAGTTTTCAGTCAATGTCCATCCCTCCTTTGGGGATGGACACATTTTACTCTAAATCACAGAAAGTGGCAAGATTGCCTTTTATTTGACACGATCCAACATGGTCTGAGGGCGGGCCCGGGGCGGGATCTTAAAGGAAAAAGATCCACTGATGGGGGGCCAGGGCCGGGGTGGGGGACGGGAGCCTTGCCCGGAAAACGGCGCCGCGGGCGCCCTC
>JAJZBP010000176.1 GCA_021798855.1 Bacillota bacterium | reverse complement strand
GGGCGGGGCGGAGTGGAGCGGGGCGGAGAGCGGAGCGGGGCGGGGCGGAGCGGAGCGGGGCGGAGAGCGGAGCGGCAGGAGGCTGCCTGAATACGGTGAATTTAAATTTCGTTCTTTCGTTCAGGGGAACTTTACCGAACCAATTTTTCGTGTTATAATGCACTTCGCGGTTTTCCAGACGGGCGAATAGCTCAGCGGGAGAGCACCTCCCTTACAAGGAGGGGGTCACAGGTTCGATCCCTGTTTCGCCCACCATAAGGCCGGTGACCGCAAGCGTGCAAATGCGAACTGGAGAATATGGAGGCGTAGTGCAGAGGCCTAACACGCTGCCCTGTCAAGGCAGAGATCGCGGGTTCGACTCCCGTCGCCTCCGCCATAAATATCCAGGTTTGTCCTGAAAAATTTTGTTGCACTCAAGTTTGCCGCGGTAGCTCAGTCGGTAGAGCAGAGGACTGAAAATCCTCGTGTCGGCGGTTCGATTCCGCCCTGCGGCACCATGTGCGGAAGTAGCTCAGTGGTAGAGCATCGCCTTGCCAAGGCGAGGGTCGCGGGTTCGAATCCCGTCTTCCGCTCCATTTATGATTCTGCTGTAAAAAGGCCGATTCGTCCGCGTTGCGACAGGAAAACGTCTAAATATAGTTGTCGTTACGCAGCACGCTTACTATATATTGCAACAATCATGTAAGCGACAAGGTTTTTGCAGTGAAATCATTTATATAAAAGAGAGAAAAGCCACATTGCGATGCGTGGGTCAAGTAAGAGTGGCTCAAGGTCAGAGGGCGGGAGCGATTCAGCAGGGTCGTGCAGCGGAAGGGATGGACATCAAGGGCGGTTAGCTCAGTCGGTTAGAGCGCATGCTTGACATGCATGAGGTCACAGGTTCGATTCCTGTACCGCCCACCATAAAGAAACTCAAGCAGCCGTAAGGCTGCTTTTACTTTTGTTCCACGGATGTTCCACGGAAAAAAGCAAATAGTCCTCAAAACCGTCCTCAATACAGCGATAAGCAACGACCAACAAGGGCAAAAAACGGGAACCGGAGCACCTCGCCCGAACAGGTTAGGGGGCGGGGGTCTGCCGGTGAAGCCGCGGCCCAGGCGTGGAACGAAAACGACGAGTACCATGTGCCGGTATCGATCACTGACGTTTTGGCTGAGTACGCCAGGCTTCGGGACGAAGAGGGCTGGACGCAGGAGCGGATCGCGAAGGTGAAAGGTGTGAGTCGTCCTGTAGCGGCCAAGCGTCAGAAATTCCACACAATGTCGGAACGTATCAAAGAAAGTGTTCGACGCGGAAGCTTGAGCGAAGGACATTTGGACGAAATCGCGGGAGTGTTCGTTGTCGAACATTTTTCCCCCTGGCTCGCCACGGCCCAGGCGTGGGAGGAGCTTGCCGCTAAAAGTGAAAAAAAACGGAGAGGGATTGCAGGATTTGGATTGGCAATGTAGAATAAGTCTATATCGCGGTAGTGACGCGAACGCAAAAGGCCCTGTTCCCTGGGGGTGTCACTACCACCCCCACGGAAGAGGGCCTTTGCATACAAAAAAAAGAAACCGGGACAAAAAAAGAAGCCCCGCAAAAGAAAGGATGGTCAACTTGCAAAAAAGAAAAGCCCCCGGCGTGGCGGCCAGGGGGGAAAGCAATACCCAAGGCAATGATAGCACACCGGAAAAATTAATCAACCCCGAAACCGGCGAATTGGTGGCAATAGCTACAATTCTTGAGAACGGCGAAACCGTGCTCAAAAAGGGCAGGAAGAGGGATCATTTCGTGCAGATGTATTATTATGTCAAGGACGACATGGGGACCGTCCGGCCCACGCCGATGGCGTCGGTGACGAAATTGTCTTTGCCGGCGCGGGGTGCGATTCCCATCCTGGGGATGGGAATCGCCTGGTTGAGCAACGAGTTGTTGGCCGACAACCACCGCCCGGCAACCTACGGAACCCTGGCAAAACTCCTGGGCGTGAAAGACTGGCAGGCGCGATGCATTGTTCGGGAACTAGAAGAAAATGACTTTTTGATTCGATACCGTTCCTTGCGCGGAAAAACCCACTTTTTGATTAACCCCCTATGCTTTTATAGGGGCAGCCAGGAATGTCAGGAAGCGATCAAAGAAGCGTACCAGCGGCACCGGACGGACAAAAGCCTGGACGCTGATGACATAAACGACATGAGGCGCATTGTGACAGACATAGCTGCCAGAGAAAAGGCAAAGGTGATCCCGTTCCCGTTCTGAATAGCGCACGTCAAAAAGCCGCGTTTTACGGCAAGACCGGGCCAATCAAGCCCGGTCTTTTAAGCTTTTTGCTTTGTGAAAAGTTTCTCATCGGGTGTTGGTGAGACCACCGGTATTGGTGGTGAGACCACCAGGTAAGAAAATGGAAATTTTGAGCCGTTTTTCGCTTTATTTTTCGAATAACAGTAACTAACCACTCCCTACTGTATTCTATAGCATAACAGCTTTTCCCATTTCTGGCTGTGGAAAACTTTTTGACTATCTATTTGTATTAGAAAGGGAACCGGAGCACCTCGCCCGAACAGGTTAGGGGGTGGGGGTCTGCCGGTGAAGCCGCGGCCTCCGTGGCCCGCCGTGGGAGGGGGGAGCGCCGTTGGCGCGGGTTGTCCCCGTATCTCCCACCCCCTCTCCTTCCAGAAGGCCCTTGCGGGGGCCTTCTGGAGCGAAACTCCCTTAAAGGAGAAAGCCAGGGGCGCCAACGGCGCTGCCCCGTTCCGCGATTGATCACGGCACCCCCGGCGGTAGCCACCAGAATTCTCACAAACTACAGGCATGGGCGAGAATGCCCGGCGGGGGTCGGGGGGCGGCAGCCCCCGGTGTATCGAATGGACAGGACGGAAACGGTCCAAGAAGGCAGATCCGAAAAAGCCAGAAAACTTCAAAACGATGACAAATGCTATAATGTCATGTGGAAGCGGTTAAACTGAAAATCGCTGAGTTCGAGTGGGATGAAGCGAATATTAACCATATCGCCAATCACGGAATTGAACCGGAAGAGGCTGAAGAGGTATTGCGGAACAGGCCAGTCCTGCGGCGATCCCATAGCGGACGGTATGTCTCTATTGGCAAAACTGATGTCGGGCGTTATTTGGCCGTAATCTTTGAAATGAAAGAGATGAGTGTTGCCAGGGTTGTCACCGCCAGGCCAGCAACAGATACAGAGCGGCGACTTTACCGAAAGGAGATGGGATGATGGCAACGAAGACGAAGCGTCTCCCTGAGTTCAAAACTGTCGAAGAGGAGGCGGTCTTTTGGGAGACAAATTCTATAGCAGACTTTTGGGATGCCCTGGAGCCGGTTAGTGAGCCTTTGGAAGTGGCGGGCAAAAAAAGGCTCCTGTCCGTCCGGCTGGGGGAGCGGGATATGGACGCCTTACGCCAGCAGGCTTCCCGCAATGGCCTAGGCACTGGCACCCTGGCCCGGGTGTGGATACTGGAACGGCTACGGAGAGAGAAGAAAAACTGAGCGAAAAAGAGGCCGCCTACCCCGGAAGGGAGGGCGGCTTTATTTTAAAGGAAAAGAGTTTGACCGCAGAGGACGTGGCGGCCTTGAAGCGCCAGGTGAAGGAGATTGCCGCCGGCTTGAAATGCAAGGTAATCCCGTTGTTCCCAGCCTAAAATAGCGCAGGTCAAAAACATGTGCTTTCCCATGAGAACGAGCTAAAAAAGCCCGGTCTTTTAAAGTTTCCGCTTTGTGAAAATAATCACATCGGTATGCAGTCAGAGTGCCGGTGGTGGCAGTCAGAGTGCCGGTGAAAAACTGGAAATTTTGAGCCGTTTTTTGCTTTATTTTTCGAATAACGACAACTAACCGCCCCCTACTGTACTCTGTAATTTCTGGGTTGTGGAAAACTTTTTGCCCCTCTATTTGTATCAGAAAGGGAACCGGAGCACCTCGCCCGGTCCAGTTAGGGGGTGGGGTATGCCGGTGAAGCCGCGGCCACCGTGGCCCGCCGTGGGGGGGGGGGCGGCGCCGTTGGCGCGGGTTGTCGCCGTATCTCCTCCCCCTCTCTTACCAGAAGGCCCTTACGGGGGCCTTCTGGAGCGAAACCCCCTTAAAGGAGAAAGCCAGGGGCGCCAACGGCGCTGCCCCGTTCCGCGATTGATCACGGCACCCCCGGCGGTAGCCACCAGAATTCTCACAAACTACAGGCATGGGCGAGAATGCCCGGCGGGGTCCGGGGCGGCAGCCCTGGAGTGACGGGCCACCCTAAAACAAAACAGAACAGACGTTCATGCCGTTGTGGAAATAATTCCACAACGGCCGGCAGGCTGCGGGGAGAAGGGAAGAGCTTTCCCTGGATAGGGAAGGTGCTGGGGGTGGACGAAAATACCATTCAACGTTGGTGTTCAGGTGTTCCAAGTGAAACACCTGAACAAGCAAACGGCACCGACGGCAAGGCATACCCCGCCGCCAGGGCCACGCAAGACGAACTTGCCGACCGCCAGAAGTACACTCTTGACCTGCGCCAGGCTCTTCCGATCTCGGGGCGGCAGCCCTGGAG
>JAJZBP010000003.1 GCA_021798855.1 Bacillota bacterium | reverse complement strand
CATGCATGATTCCACTGCATAAAGCCCTTTTTGCCCAAGGCTCCACCGAAAACCAACTATATACAGCAACCATCGCACTGTGCGATTACTATATACAGCATCAGCCGAACAAGCTTGCGGGTATATGCAGGGAAATCATGTATAGCGTAGCCTGATGGGACCAGGGCCGGCGCCGCCTGGGACCCGCGCGCCGTTTCCGTAGCCGGGCCAGTGCCCGCCGTAGCCGCCATGCCGGCGTGAACCGGTTCGTGTCCCCCTCGGGCGGTCGCCAATTTTCCTCCCGGCAGGAAACCGGGATGGGTTTAAAGTATTTAAGACAGAGTGGTCGAGGGGTTTTCGGTCGTGAATCGGACGGGGTGGGGTATCACAGACTAACGACGAGAAGGGGGCTTTTTTCATGCCGATTCGTGTTGGTATAAACGGTTTCGGGAGCATCGGGCGGCGCTTTTTCCGGATTGCCTGGGGCCGGCCGGGGATCGAGGTGGTGGCCATCAACGACCTGACCAGTCCGGCCACGTTGGCCCACCTGTTGCGGTACGATTCAACCTACGGCACCTGGGACGTGGACGTGGCGGCGGGGGATAAGGCCATCGTGGTCGGGGGGCGGGAGATCCGTATCCTGGCGGAAAAGGATCCCGGCGCCCTCCCGTGGAAGGAGATGGGCGTCAAGGTGGTGGCGGAAGCCACCGGCTTTTTCACCGACGCGACCAAAGCGGCGGCGCACCTGGAACGGGGCGGAGCCGAACGGGTGATCATCACCGCGCCGGCCAAGAATGAGGACGTCACCATCGTCATGGGCGTCAACGAGGAAACCTACGATCCATCCAAGCACCGGATCATTTCCAATGCCTCCTGCACCACCAACTGCTTGGCTCCGGTGGCCAAGGTGCTGGACCAGGCCTTCGGCATCGAGAAAGGCCTGATGACCACCATCCACGCCTACACGAACGACCAACGGATTCTGGACCAGCCCCACAAGGACCTGCGCCGCGCCAGGGCGGGAGCCGCCAACATCATCCCCACCACCACGGGGGCGGCCAGGGCAGTGTCCCTGGTCCTGCCCCAACTCAAGGGAAAACTGAACGGCATGGCCTTCCGGGTGCCCGTGCCCGCCGTTTCGGTGGTGGACCTGACGGCCCAGTTGGTCCGGGAAGCTACGGCCCAGGAGGTCAACGCCGCCCTGCGCGCAGCGGCCGCGGGCGATTTGAAGGGCATTGTGGAGGTCAGCGACGAACCCCTGGTCTCCAGCGACTTCAAGGGGATGCGGGCTTCGTCGGCCGTGGACGCCCTTTCCACCCAGGCCATCGGCAACCTGGCCAAGGTGGTGGCCTGGTACGACAACGAATGGGGTTATTCCACCCGGGTGGCCGATCTGGTGGAGTATATCGGGGGAGTCCCGGCTTGAAGGTCAAGACCGTCGAGGACCTGCCCGTCGAGGGCAGGCGCGTTCTGGTCCGCGTCGACTACAACGTCCCCCTGGACGACGCGGGCGCCATCGGCGACGACACCCGCATCCGGGCCACCGTACCGACCCTCCGCTACCTGTTGAGCCGACGGGCCAGCCTGATCCTGGTTTCCCACCTGGGGCGGCCCAAAGGGAAGGTCGTGGAGGGGTTGCGCCTCGACCCGGTGGCGCGCCGTCTGTCCCAGATCCTGGAGAGACCGGTGGCCAAAGTCAATGATTGTTTGGGGCCGGACGCCGAAGCGGCGGTCCGGTCGCTGGGGCCGGGGGATGTGCTCCTTTTGGAGAACGTCCGCTTCCATCCGGAGGAGGAGGCCAACGACCCGGAGTTTGCCCGGGATCTCGCGGCCTGGGCCGAGGCTTACGTCAATGACGCCTTCAGCACCGCCCACCGTGCCCACGCTTCCACCGTTGGGGTCGCGGCCTATCTGCCGTCGGCGGCCGGTTTGCTCATGGTCAAAGAGTTGGATGCGTTGGGACGTCTCCTGGAAGGGCTGGAGCGGCCCTTCACCGCCGTATTGGGCGGGGCCAAGGTGGCCGACAAGATGGGGATGATCCGCAATCTTCCGGCCGACGTGGTGATCCTGGGCGGAGGATTGGCCAATACTTTCCTGCGAGCCCAGGGCAAAGACATGGGCGGTTCCCGGGTGGAGACGGACAAACTGGACCAGGCCCGGGAGATCATGGCTCACCTTCGGTCACGGGGGGTGCGTCTGGTCCTGCCCGTGGATGCCGTGGCCGCGCCGGAGATTCGGGAGAAAGTCTCCTGTCGCACCGTGCCCGTCGGCCGGATTCCCGCCGGCTGGCAGGCCTTGGACATCGGGGCGCGAACCCTGGAACTGATCCGCCCGGGGATCCTAAACGCCCGCACCGTCTTTTGGAACGGCCCGGTGGGGGTTTACGAGGTGCCGGCCTTCGCCTGCGGCAGCATCATGTTGGCCAGGACGATCGTGGAGGACAGCGGCGCCGATGGGGGGCGCTTCACCGTGATCGGCGGCGGGGACGCCATGGCCGTCAGCGTCCGGGCCGGCATCGCCGATCAGGTGAGCCACCTTTCCACCGGCGGCGGAGCCTCCCTGGAGTTTTTGGAGGGACGGACGCTGCCGGGAGTGGAGGCTTTGGCGTCGGAAGCTTAGACGCTGCGGAGAAGGTAGACCATTAACAGGAGGGCAACCAACACCAGACTCCCAGCCAGTGCCAGATCCAAGGTGGGGGACGGGTGGAAAGCCTTTTTGTTCACCAGGTTCTGCCGCTGACGGAGGAACCTGAAGGCGGCCAGGAAGATTAAGACACCGCCCAGGAAGGTGATCAGCGCCCCCAAATAAATGGACGCTGTGGACGGATGAACCGTCCGGAGGCCTTTGACTTGGGCTAACTCGTCCAGGAACAGGGTGAACTTGGCGACGACGAAGCCAATGGCGATTACGGCGACGCCGGTCCTGGTCCAGGACAGGAAGGTTCGTTCCGCGGCCAGAAAAAAGCGGGTATCCGGTTGGTGGGGTTCCTCCTCTGGCAAGTTGCACACCTCTTTGAGATAGTAATGCCCAAAAGGAGACATAGGCAATGGCGCGGAGCAGATTGATCGCCGGCAACTGGAAGATGCATAAGACCGTGGGTGAGGCTGAAGCCTTGGCGCGGGGTCTCGTAGCCTTGGGGGAGCCGGCTGACCAAGTCCTCTTGTGTCCACCTTTTACCGCCTTGGCGCGGGTAGGGGAACTCTTGCGGGGGCAACCGGGCTTTTTTCGGGGGGCGCAGAACATGCACTGGGAGGGGGCGGGAGCCTTCACTGGGGAAATTTGTCCTGGGATGCTGGCGGAATTGGGATGCGCCTTCGTCATTTTGGGCCACTCGGAGCGCCGCCACATCTTCCGAGAAACGGATGCCGAGATCAACCGCAAGGTGGGGGCGGCCCTCGGGGCCGGCCTTGCGCCGGTACTCTGCGTGGGGGAGACCCAGGAGGAGCGGGAGGCTGGGCGGGCGCAGGGAGTGGTCGGTGGCCAGTTGCGGGCGGGTTTGGCCGGTGCCGCGGCTGCGGAAGCAGCCCGCCTAGTCTTGGCCTACGAGCCGGTCTGGGCCATCGGCAGCGGCCTGGCCGCCGGACCGGGGGATGCGCAAGGGATGGCCGCTTTCCTACGTGGGGAGTTGGTCCAGCTTTGGGGACGGGAGGCGGCGGATGAGGTCCGCATCCTCTACGGCGGCAGCGTGACCCCGGACAACATTGAGACCTTTTTGGCCGAAGGCGACGTGGACGGTGCCCTGGTGGGCGGGGCATCATTGGACGCGGGTAATTTCGGGCGGATGTACCGGCGGAAATAGGTTGCCCTGGCTACTTGATAGATGGGACTTGGGCAAAACGAACAACCACCCTTGGGTGCCCTCGGGTGGGTGGAGTTGAAACATCCTTATGCGTCCAGGGCGGCTCCGGGGTGGAATACCCGTATGATCTCGAAAGTCTGCCGAGCGGTCAGGTAACGGAAAAACACCCGAAACAATTTGCTCCGAACCTTGATCGTGATTACTCGAAGATCGGCGCCGACACCATCCACCCCGACCGGGTGACCGGGAATATACCGTGGAGGATGTGCAGGATTCTGCCGGTTGAAATAGATTTCGATCCCCTGGAAAATTTCGCGGGCGCTTGGATCCCATCCATGGCGTAACCGCCAAGCGTCGTGTTGCGCAAGCGAGTCAAGAGCTTCTTGTGTCCACTTAATTGACGCCATATTCCTTCAGGCGGGCATCCAGGTATGCCCTGGCTTCTTCCCCGCTCAAACGGTTACTGTTGTCTCGGAGAGCCTCGCGAACCACCTTGGCCTCTTCCGGATCCGTCACGTTGTAGAATTCATCAGTCTCGTCGGTGATTTCAACCAACACAAAGTGTTTTTTGTCGGCGATAATATAATCGGCGCCTTCTTCCAGGGCCTGCAGCAGTTTTCGGTCCTCGATCCGAATCGCCTTTCCCATTGCCATCCCCTCCGTTCTTTTATGATAACATAAACAAATAATTCAGGTAGCTCTTCCCTGTATAACATTGGAGCAGGGGAGGAGTTTTTGCCCCTGTGTCGAAAAATTCTTCGGAATTAACGATTAAGGGGCATGAGGGGTTGTTGCCAGTGCTTGGTACGACCATACAGGATCTTTTGGCAGCCGATGGCTGGGGTACCATCCATACCGAAGAGATTTCAGAGCGGCAAGGGGAGTTCATGACTTGGCGTGATCTCCCTTTGGCGCCGGCGACGGCCAGACTATTGCAGCAAGCGGCTCCGGGAGGGATATATCGGCACCAGTTCGAGGCCTTGCAGGCTTCTTTGCGGGGCGAAAATGTTTGTTTGACCACCGGCACAGCTTCCGGAAAAACGCTGGCTTTTCAAGCCACGGCGGTTGAAATTTTGGCTCGCGATCCGGGGACTCGTATTGCCGCCTTGTATCCCTTAAAAGCGTTGGGGCGCCAGCAACAAGAAAGATGGCGTCAAGCGACCCAAAACCTCGGCATGCCTGTTTTGGTTGGGCGTATTGATGGAAGCGTTACCATGAAAGAAAGATCCAGATTGCTGCGTCAGGCCAGGATAATCATTTTTACGCCGGACGTACTGCATGCGTGGCTACTTCGCCGCCTTGAGGACCGGGACGTTCGTTCCTTTTTGGCTGGTTTGCGCCTGGTTATCGTGGATGAGGCTCACAATTACAGTGGAGTGTTCGGTTCCAACGCCGCCTTTCTCTTCCGCCGTCTGCAACATGCAGTCGGCCACTTGGGGAATGGTCATCGGTTGCAGTGGTTTTGCGCATCGGCGACCATGGCGGATTCCGCCCCCCACATCCAACGGCTCTGTGGCATAGAGCCGATAATTATAAGCAGCGAAAAAGATACCTCGCCGCGCCAGGGGATGAAAGTGCTCCTTGTTTCACCGCCGCAAACCAAGGATATCCACTCGGCCCTGGGAAACTTATTTTCGGCCATGGTTGCGCGAACCGAAAATCGCTTCATTTCTTTTGTTGAAAGCCGGCGTCAGGTCGAGTCATTGGCCGTCATTGCCACCCGAAACAGCCTGTCCGCCACGGACGACGATGAAGTTGACATAACCAAAGAGGGGCTGCCGTCACCCGTGCTCCCCTACCGGGCCGGTTATGAAGAAGGCGACGCGGCCCAAATTCAGTCCTGGTTGCAGGAGGGACAATTACGGGGAGTTGTCAGCACCAGCGCCCTTGAGCTCGGCTTGGATATCGGCGAGTTGGACGTAGGCATTCAGATTGGAGTGCCCCGGTCGGTATCGACCCTATACCAGCGTCTTGGAAGAGTGGGGAGGCGCCGTCCGGGAGTTTTCATGGTCGTGGTTGGCGGCGGTTCGTATGATCAATTTATTTTGCAAAACCCATCACTTCTTTTCAATCGAGTTATGCCATCTTCCACCGTCTACCTGGAAAACCGGCGCATCCAGTACATTCATGCCATGTGCTTGGCCGGAGCGGATGGGGAAGCGGATGCTTTGGAACTGGGGGAGGAATGGGAGCCGTCACCTGCCGAAGAAGCTGTATGGCCAAATGGGTTTGGGGAACTTTGCCGTTTGGAACGGCAAGGCCGAGTCCCGGCAGATCTACAGGGCTTAAAAAGCGACGGGGGAGACGATCCCTGGCATAAGTTTCCCCTTAGGGATGCCGGAACAGGTTTTGAGGTGGAGTGCCGGACAGCCGGGGGAAGTGAACGTTCCCACATGGGCAGCCTGACCCACGCCCAATTGCTGCGGGAGGCATATCCTGGGGCTATTTACTACTATATGGCCAGGCCTTATCGGGTGGACAAGGTATTGCTGACCACACGGAAAGTTGTGGTTTCTCCTGCGCGCTACTACACGACAAAACCCCTTTTCATACCGCCGGACATCTATCCCAACCTTGGGGTGCGGCCCATCACCTTTGAAATGCATGGTGACCTGGTGGTGTTGGAAACGGAATTGCAGGTCAGAGAAGCGGTGCGCGGCTGGGAGGAACGCCGTGGAAACACAAAGGAGCAGCATCAATACCCCTGCCGGGAATGGCAGCGCAGCAGTTTGCGTCGGACATTTTTTACCACCGGCGTCTGTCTTTTTCATCCGGTTTTAAACCAGGGGGGACCGGCGGGGGCGTGCGCAGCCGAAGCCATTTACGAAGCCTTCTTGTTGGAGGTTCCCACCGAGAGCGTTGAGGTATCGTGCGGAAGCGGGAAACTGAGGGATGATGGGTTATTTCCGGCCGGTTCACGCTTTCTGGCGTTGTTCGACCAAACTTACGGTAGCCTGCGACTGACCGGTAGGTTATTGGAGCCGGGCAAGCTGGCCCAATGTTTGGAAGTGGCCTGCGATTTTCTGCAACAGGCCTTGCGAGAAGCGACGGAATTGAGCTTGGAAGATGGCGAGGAAACTCAACGTGGCACTCGAACAAAGGGGATGGCCTATGAGTATCAACCGGCAGAAATTACATCTGCTTTGACCATGATCCGTGGTCTGGCCGATGCTGCTCGATGGCCACCAACCCCGCCGCAATCGTACCCGAATCCGATTAAAGAATCGCTTCTCAAAACAGCCAGGATGAATGAAGCCGCCGCTTCTTTAGGAGTGGACGGGCAGTTTGAAGAGGCTCGGCAGGTGATCCTTCCAGGGGAGACAGGCATTTTGTTGCATGGAGTTGGTGAAGAATTCGTCATTGAAGCGGTTTATTTCAGCCCTCGCGATGGCTTAATGTATCGTGGGCATCGTGTGGATGAAGATCCTGGGCCGGTAACCACCTTTTTCCCTGTTGACCGAGTCCGGTCCGTGCCGGGGGTCACCAAAATGGGATTGTACAATTTTGATAGCGGACAGGTTGTTCCTATTTTCGGATAATAGCAATTTGAACCGGCGGCGTCCGTTGGGGCATCAGGGCCGCGCCGAAGCGTTGGCCGGACGGCCGGTTCACAAGGAGATGTTGGAGGCGGCGGTCATCATCGGGGTGCGGAAACGTTGCCGATAGAGTGCGCAAAACGGGGCGTGTTGGTATCCCCTGGGATTATCCTTCGTGTACTCGATCCGGAGAGGAACTTGCATGGTGACATGCTTTTTCCGCAATTCCAGTTGAACCAAGGAAAAGTCAGGGGCAGGCCGATCACTGCATCGAACGTTACCGGGAAAAGCGATTCCAAGGCGGTATCGTCCAAGGTTTCCGGCAGCGGACGGATCAGGCCGAAGCGGGCGGCGGGTTGGGCCAAGCTGTGAGGCGCATCTGGTCGAATTCATCCGGGATCGCCGGCAACCGGAAGAGGCGGCGAAAAAGGCGCCAAGTTTGAGACGGTGTTTGCAACGGTTGAAAGAACTCGCGGACGCGGCCAAAGCTTAACGGTGTATGGTCAAAAGGCCCCGGTCCAGCGGGACAAGGCCGGTGCCTGGGCACACGCAACCAGGGAACTGTAGCCAACCCAAGGCGCTGCGTGTCAACTCAAAACAAAAAGTAACCGAAGGTAGGGGTGTTCACTCAAAATAAAAAGTAACTTAAGCGTGACGAGTTTCACATGGTCAAGACCACTTCCTGTGCAAACGCAGGAGCTTTGGCCGGAGATGCTTTTGTCGGACCTTGGGCTATGATGTTGTCCAATTGACGACGGATCTCCAACGGGTTCAAGGCAACAGCTTGTTTTCTGCACCGCATTGCGGTAGGATGGGTATACATGATAAGCTCACCTTTGGGTTGGTTTTTGCTAATCCCCATCTTAGGCGGTTCACCATGTTTCGTCTATCCCATCACCTCCCAATCTGTTACCCCGTGTCCACCTTACCACAACTTAACGGAAAGGTGTCCAACGTCCGTCCGCGTTCGGCCCCCAGAATGTGGCCAAAGTGCTTCTCCTGGGCCAAGTCGACGCCGACGATTAGTTGAAACTGCTCCAGAAACTCCAACTTCTCGTCCCGGATTTCTTCCAACTTGCGTCTCCCGTTCTTCTTTGTTACCATCTAAATAGCCCCTCCTGTTTAAGTTTTTGGCTTGCATCACCTTAAGCTTACAGGACGGGTTCTTTTTCTTCAAACCGCTATTTTGGTTTCTGACAGGATTCTTTAGGCGTGGGAGTGCGTCAGAACAGCCCTGAAAGCTTATGGAGTTCGCCGGCAATTTAAGTGAAGGACCGAAGTCAAGCGAGATCCGAACGAATGGGTTCCACAAATTGATTGACAAATAAAGGCATTAACCATATTCTATTAACGGACATCTGTTGGTGGTGGCTCTTATAGTCCCCCAAAATATATCCTTTGGGTGTTTTCCCAACCATTGTCGTCGAATCCAATTGCAAAGAAGGGAATGCAAATTAAATCAGGCACGATTGAAGCTGCAATGGCCACAGAAGATCATGAGGTTAAAAAAGAATCAGCAAACGTCTCGGCCGACAAACAAGAAAACGCTACTAATTTACAGATTGAATCGATTGCTGTGAAGCTTTCATCATCTCAACCAAATGAAGACAAGTTAACCGAAATTCTCAGTTTGGACCGAAAATGTAAATTTATCGATGTTCCATATTCTTTAAATATTTCTGCTGGGAAAAATACTTATGTATATGATGCCCACACTTATCATACAAAGGTTCCGCCTCAAGGAATTGCCTCACTCATTGAATACTACACAAACCCTGGGGAGGTAGTGCTAGACCCGTTTTGTGGATCCGGGATGACAGGCGTCGCCGCGCTTGAGCTGAATCGTAAAGCCGTCTTATCAGATTTATCACCAGCAGCCGTTTTTATTGCAGAAAATTTGTGTATGCCGATTGATGAAAAGGAATTTCTTTCAGCAATTGATGAAATTATCGAACAATCGCATGATCTCGAAAGGAAACTTTATACGACTATCTGCCGAGAATGTGGTAAACCAAGCTTGCTGCTTTACATGGTGTGGAGTTATGGGTTAATGTGCGACAAATGCGGACGAGAATTTATTCTGTGGGATGTTGCTCGCGATGAAAAAGAAGATTCTAGAAAAAGTAAAATAAAAAAAGAGTTTGACTGCCCTCATTGCGGGACACATCTTGCCAAACGAAACTTAAAACGAACTAAGCGATATCCGGTACAAGTTGGATACAAATGCTGCGGGAAAGGAAACAAGGAACAAACAGCATTGCCCATGGAAAGTGATTTAGAGGTTCTAAAAGATATTGAGAGCGAAGGTGTTCCAAAAACATTATGGTACCCCATTGATAGTTTTCCAGTCGGAATTAATACTCGCCAACCCATTGCTGTAGGAATTGACACAGTGGACAAGGTTTACACGCCGCGGGCTTTGTGGGCTATGGCGTATCTTTGGAATTTGGCAAATAATTATCCGAACAGTTTAATGCGTGATAAACTAATGTTTACGCTAACATCCCTTTATCAACGTGTGACAGTCTTTTCTGAGTTTCGTTTTTGGGGGGGGAGTGGCAATACAGCCAATTACAACGTTCCGCAGATAATGAACGAGCAAAATGTCTTTACGGCTTTTCGGCGCAAAGCGGGAACAATTGGTTTGTATTTCCGGCATGCACCGCGAGTTCCGCGGCATTTACACGTTTCCGTTAAATCTGCTTGTCATATTGACCATCTACCAGACAAAAGCGTAGATTTTATTTTTACAGACCCTCCGTTTGGTGGTAATATTAACTATTCCGAAATGAACTTTTTATGGGAGAGTTGGCTAAGAAGACATACTGATAACACTGAGGAAGCCATTGTGAATAAAACTCAAAATAAAAATGTTGTTGATTATCAGAGTTTGCTAACGCAGGCATTTCTTGAAGCTAATCGAGTGCTTCGGACAGACGGTTGGATGTGCGTGGTTTTCCATAACTCATCGGAAAAGGTTTGGAAGGCTTTACAAAAGGTGATTATAAACTCAGGTTTTGAGGTGCTGGCTGCTCAAATGCTCGATAAACAGCATGGTACATTCAAAATGTTCGTCTCGGATAATGCTGTTGGCTATGACATTATCCTTCACTGCAGAAAATTTTTGTCATCTGCCAATCCGTCAATTGATAATTTATCTTTGGCTTCAATGGATAGCGTGCGAAATTTCATAAGACAACGTTTATCAGAACCTAACAAGTACCGTATTCATTATTTACATGTAGCCAGAAACGATGAATTCGATTACCGCCGACTATTTTCGGAGTGGTTGTGTAGTTCGTTTTCGAATGCCGAGATAAATGTAGATTTCGAGTTATTTAGGAACATGGTGAATGAAGTAAGGATGAGCAAGAATGTTTCGTAGGGCGGTTACACTTCCTTGTTTTACGGATGAGGAAAGGGAAAAAGTTCAAAAACTGCTTGGGATTCGTGTCGCTCACATGATGGGACGCAAATTTGAGGAAGGCGATTGGAGTTACGTTTATTGTAGGGCTAAGGGTATCCCCGAAAACAAATGGTCTAATCTTAATATTGACGTAACATACAAGAATCTTGGAATAGAGCACAAGATGTTGTGTTATCGCTCTGACGCACAAATGTCCGGGTTGTTCGGGACAACACATATGCATCCGTCAGCTACGCGTTCTATAAGAATACCCTTGCTCGATAGCGATCCGAATGAAGCGATGAGGGATGTTCTTAATCAATATGGTGACCTCATTAAAGCGCGACGGGAAAAAGTCGGTGAGCAGAATAAAAGTGGCATGCCGGTCGATATACGGACAGGATGGTTGTTCTGGCAAGAAAGTCTTCGGCAATTTCTGTATTTTGAAGAACAAATGGTTGAGCCAAATCCAGACCAATATTATGCACGATGGGAAGAACGTCAAACCGGTGGTACTCGCAAAGGAAGCAAGAATTTATGGATATTTGAAAAGGATTCTGGACGGAAGCGTTATTCAATAACAACTAGTGCTGGGGCAAAAATCCAGCCTTATTTCGATGTGCCGCCCTCAGACGATTCCAATACTTACCGTTTTACGGTAATTGGAGAACAAATTATTACTGGGCAAATTCGAGTTTGGCTGACTTCTTCCACGGCTAAAGAGTTAAAACGGTTTGTTGGTTCTTTTGATCCTGAAGAAGTTAGCGAATTAATACTTAATAGAGTCGGAAAGATTAAAAATATAAAGGGAAGGAACCGGGTGATGGAAGAAAAAGGTGAAAGCGTTATCTTGAATGAAAACGCACACTTGGCTTTAATTGAGGCTTTTCCGGGAGTAAGTGACGAATATTGTTTTCGGGCTCTTCTTGAAATGCTACAGGAATAAAGGATTATGGGCGCACTTAGGCTTCTTCGGTAACAACTTGCTTGGTAGGAATTATTTTGTGAGCCGTTCCCGATCGTAAAGGGGGGGAGCGCCCTGCGGCCTCTTCAATCGTTCCGGGTATCGTCTTCGCCGCCGGCCCGCCCGAACGCCAGGCGCACTTGGCCGGAACCGGCTTAGACGTTTGAGAGACCACTATCGCGGCATTCAAAGCCGTGGGGGAAAGCGGGGACGAGTGGCGGGCCTGCCACCCGTGGTTCTCCGAAGTCCAGTTGCGCTCTGCCCTGTTTTACTACCGGGTCTATCCCGAAGAGATCGACCGGCGGCTGGCCAAGGAAGCTTGGTGGGATGATCAAAAGTTGGATGAAGTATTCTTGGACATAGAGACTCCAAAAAATAGCCGCTGAAGGAGAATCGCCTTATTACAGACGAAGCAACAAAAGACCAAATGCCTCCCCGCCCCGTCGCCCTGATCATCCTGGACGGTTGGGGCCTCTCGCCCGTCAGGGCGGGAAACGCCGTGCTGGCGGCCAAGACGCCCAACTTGGACCGCTATTTTGCCGCCTACCCCTCGGCCACCCTGCGTACCGACGGGGAGGCGGTGGGTCTCTCCCGGGGGCAGATGGGCAACTCCGAGGTGGGACACCTTAACCTGGGGGCGGGCCGGGTCGTCCCGCAGGATCTGGAGATCATCAACCAGGCCATTGAAGACGGTTCTTTTTACGAAAACCGCGTCCTCAAAGAGGCAATGGCGGCGGCGCGGGAGCCGGGCCGTCGGCTCCACCTCCTGGGTCTCGTTTCCGACGGCGGCGTCCACAGCCACCAGCGCCACCTCTACGCCCTGCTCGAAATGGCCGGCCGGGAGGGGCTGGCCGATCGGACCTTCGTCCACTTCATCACCGACGGGCGGGATACGCCACCGGCCAGCGCCGCCGGCTACCTGGCGGAACTCCGGGGGGCCATGGAGCGGACCGGTGTCGGGCGTATAGGCACACTCTCCGGGCGCTACTACGCCATGGACCGGGACAGCCGCTGGGAACGGACCGAACTGGCTTACCGGGCGCAGACCTGCGACCCAAGCGCGCCGCGGGCGGCCACGGTGGCGGCGGCGTTGGAAGCAGCCTACGCCCGGGGCGAAAAGGACGAGTTCATTCGGCCGACCGTGATCGAAGGCGGCCCACCGATCGGCCCGGCGGACGTGGTCATCTGTTTCAACTTCCGGCCCGATCGCGCCCGCCAGATCCTGCGGGCCTTGGTCGATCCGGCCTTCGACGCCTTTCCCCGCCCCTTCCCCCGGGTCGCCGTGGCCGCGGGCTTCGCCCTTTACGACGAGACCCTGCCTCTTCCGGTGGCTTTCCCCCGGGAAAGGATTGTCAACGGCTTGGGCGAATATCTTTCCGGGTTGGGTCTGGCCCAGTTCCGCGCCGCGGAAACGGAAAAGTACGCCCACGTCACCTACTTCTTCAACGGCGGGGAGGAGATCCCTTATCCGGGCGAGGAGCGGCTGCTGGTCCCTTCGCCCAAGGTGGCCACCTACGATCTGCAACCGGAAATGAGCGCTCCGGCGGTGGCCGTGGCGGTGGCGGGTGCCGCCAAAAGCGGAAAGTACGCGCTGATCGTCACCAACTTCGCCAACCTGGACATGGTGGGACACACCGGGGCCTTCCCGGCGGCGGTCAGGGCCGTGGAGGCCGTGGACACCTGCCTGGGGCAGGTGCTGAACGCGGTGCGGGACGCCCAGGGTGCCGCTTTGGTGCTGGCTGACCATGGCAACGCCGAACAGATGCTCAATCCGGCCACGGGGAAGCCCCACACGGCCCACACCACCTATCCGGTGCCCTGCCTTTTGGTGGACGACGCCCTTCGAACGACGGCGCGACTGGCCAACGGGCGACTGGCAGACGTGGCCCCGACCCTGTTGGAATTGATGGGCATTGCCCAACCGGCGGAGATGACCGGACATTCTTTAATCTTGGAAGGGGAAAAGACGGATAATGGCAACGGCTACGGTGGTAATTGAAGAAATCACGGCCCTGGAAATCCTGGATTCGCGGGGGAATCCCACGGTCAGGGTGCGGGTCTTGGCGAGTGACGGATCGGAGGGAGTCGCTTCGGTGCCCTCCGGTGCCTCCACGGGCAAGCGTGAGGCCCTGGAACTGCGCGACGGTGACGCCAAACGCTACGGCGGCAAGGGTGTCCTGCGGGCGGTGGCCAACGTGACCGGGGAAATCGCCGCGCACCTGAACGGCCGGCCGGTGCAGGACCAGGCAGGTCTGGATGCTGCCCTCATCGCCGTGGACGGCACGCCGGACAAAAGCCGCCTGGGGGCCAACGCCGTCTTGGGCGTATCTTTGGCGGCGGCGCGCTGCGGGGCTGCGTCGGCCCGGCTTCCTCTGTACCGCTACTTGGGCGGGGTGGCCGGCACCCTTCCCGTGCCGATGCTCAATGTGCTAAACGGCGGCAAACATGCCGCCAACAACCTGGACCTGCAGGAATTCATGCTGGTCCCGGCGGGCTTCGACACCTTCCGCGATGGGCTGCGGGCGGCGACCGAGATTTACCACACCCTGGCGGGCGTCTTGCGCCGGCGCGGCTTGGCCACCGGGGTGGGCGACGAGGGCGGTTTCGCGCCGGACCTGGAAAACCACGCGGAGGCCTTGGACCTTTTGGTCGAGGCCATCGGCGCCGCAGGCTACCGGCCCGGGGAGCAGGTCTTCTTGGCCTTGGACCCGGCGTCTTCCGAGTTCTATCGGGAGGGGCGCTACCACCTGCGGGCCGAAGGAACGAAGAGCGCCGCGGAAATGGTGGAGATGTATGCCGGGTGGCTGGAACGATACCCCATCATCCTGATCGAGGATGGTCTCGCGGAGGAGGATTGGGATGGTTGGGTGACGCTGACCGCGTCGTTGGGACGCAAGGCTCAGCTTGTGGGCGACGACATTTTCGTGACCAACGCAGGCCTTTTGGCGGAAGGGATCGCCCGGGGCGTCGGCAATGCCATCCTGATCAAGCCCAACCAGATCGGCACCCTGAGCGAGACTTTACGGACCATGAGCGTGGCGGAGGCGGCCGGCTACCGGACGGTGGTTTCCCACCGCTCGGGGGAGACCGAGGACTCACTTATCGCCGACTTGGCGGCGGGGACGGGGGCCGGGCAGATCAAGACGGGCGCCCCCTGCCGCTCGGAGCGGGTCTGCAAATATAACCGTCTCTTGGAACTGGAGGCGGAGGGGCTGGTCTACGCGGGGAAGGCGGCCTTCGGGCTTTAAAGGTCTACGTTGGCGGGTGGCGCGGGTGGGGCCGCGGCTGGGCTCGGCTTGCAATGGCACGCTGGGCTTTAAAGCGGCGTTAAAATCGGTTATAATGCGGGCATTGGCAAGCGTTGAACGGCGCGGGCCGAAGGGAGGTTTTTAAACTGCAAATTTTGCTGGGCGTTTTGCTCATCCTTTTCTCCATCCTTTTGAGCGCCGCCGTGTTGCTCCAGTCCGGGCACAGCGCCGGCCTTTCCGGGGCCATCGCCGGAGCCGGCGAGGGGATCTTCGGGAAGCGCCGGGGGATGGACGACGTGCTGAAGCGGATTACGACGGTTTTCGCCGTTTTGTTCCTGCTGACGTCGCTGATTCTGGCCATGCTGCACGGGGTTTAGTTGCACTCACTTTAAATTTGTGGTTCCGGCGCTCCCCCTTGGTCAAGAGGGGGCTTTTTGGTTGCTATTCACAGTATTTATAATATTTCCATGCCGCTGCAGCCACCAACACGTTAAACTGTTTGTCCAACTTCTCTTTGTCGGAGGGTCCGGCGGGCAAAAGGAGTTGCCGGGTTGGTGGTGGCTGGGCAAAGCCGACGGTCCGAGATCGTCGGGATGACCATCCGGCCGGCGGCCCCAACTCCGGCTATGCGGCATGGAGTCCGCCCCGGCGGCGCCAGGAAAACGGGATCGAAAAGTCGGAGGCGCCTGCGGCGCCGAAACGAGGGGGAATCAACCTTGACCGCGTCTCGGCCGCCCGCCTTGCCCATTCTGGCCATGTTGACCCTGGCTTTGGGAGTGTCGATGACCTGGCTGGACACCAACATCGTCAACATCGCCATCCCCACCCTCATGGGCATTTTCGGAGTTTCGGTCGATCAGGTGCAATGGGTGATCACCGTGTAGATTCTGGCCATGGCCTTGGCCATTCCCCTCTCCCGCTGGCTGGGGGAGCGTTACGGATACAAAAGGATGTTTCTGGCGGCCATGTTCTTTTTTGCCTTGGGGTCGGCCCTTTGTGGAATAGCCTGGAGTCTCCAGGCTATGATTTTTTTCCGGGCTTTGCAGGCCATCGGCGGCGGAATGATCATGCCCGTGGCCATGACCATTCTGTACCGGATGGTGCCGCGGGAACGGCTCGGCACGGCCATGGGCATCTGGAGCGTCGTGTTGATGGTGGCGCCGACCATTGCTCCTCCCCTGGGTGGCTACCTTGTCGAAGATGTGGGTTGGCGTTTCATTTTTTATGTAAATATCCCTGTTTGCGTGGTTGCTTTCGCGCTGGCCAGATTGCTGATCCCTCCGGACCAAGGGCGGCCTGGGTTGCCCTTCGATCTGCCCGGTTTTCTCACCGTGGGGGGTGGGCTGTTTGCCCTCAGCGAAGGCCAACGGTACGGGTGGACGTCCGAACCGATCATTATATGCTTTTACGTTGCGGCCTGCTTGTTGGCTGGTTTTGTTTGCCTGGAATTGGCGGCCTCCCAGCCGCTTTTGGATCTGAGGGTTTTCGCCTTCGGGCAGTTCACCGTGGCGAACCTCCTGGGGACCGTCCAAGTGCTGGGCTTTTACGCCAGCGTTTTTTTCGTGCCCATCTTCCTGCAGACCATCCAGGGCAATACGGCGTTGCAGGCTGGACTGATCCTTCTGCCGGCGGCGGTGGTTTCGGGGGTGGTTTCGCCATTTGCCGGGCGTCTTTATGACCGTTTTGGGCCGCGCTTGGTGATCGTCCCGGGCCTCCTGGTTGTTGGCATTTTTAGCCTAATGCTTCATCAACTTTCGGTGGCCACTCCTGAGGGCACCTTGGTGTGGTGGCTGATGGGCTGTTACGCCGGCTTGGGATTGATCATGACCCCGATGATGAGTTCCGCCTTGGCCTTCATTCCTCCTTCGCAAATCGGCAGCGCCAACACGCTCTTCAGCATCGTTCGGGCGGCCGGTTCGTCCTTGGGTCTGACGGTCCTCAACGTCATGTTGCAAAGTCAAGAGGCCACCTCCTTCAGCGATTTGGCCGGTTCCTACGCCCCGGGGACTTCGCGCCTGCGGACGGCGGAGGCCGTTCTCGGTGGGAAGAGTTCTTCTCCCGCTTTTCTGCTCCGTCTTTACGCTTTACTGCAAAGCCAAAGCTTCGTCAAGGCCGTGGACAACGTTTTCTTGTTCGTTGCCGGAATTGCCTTCGGTGGCATCCTGTTGACGCTGTATTTACGCCGCCACCCACCGCAGGCCCACTCCGCCGCTTCCGGGTAATCCAAGTCCAATGCCGTCCGGGTGGGGAAAATTGGTCGGAGACGGCCGGGACGGATGAAAGCGGGGTGGAGTTTGCGGCACAAAGCAGGGATTGGGCTGCGGTAATTTCCCAGCGCATTGGTGTTCTGAGCGACTTACGGGTGGCGACCAAGACAGACGAAAACCGGCGGATGGGCCAAGACGGTTGGAACCGCTACGTTCAGGCGCAGGTGGAACAGGGCGACTTTGCGACTTTTTACCTCGGTTAATTTTGCCAATAATTTCTTGACAAGGCACCTCTTTTGAGTATAAAATATATTGCGGTTCGGTCCGGGAAAGGTCGGCGTCAGATTGCCGGAAAAAACGGTGGTGGAGAACAGGCGGGCCAGGCATGATTACTTCATCGAAGAAGTGATCGAAGCGGGTCTGGTCCTGACGGGTACCGAGGTGAAGTCCCTGCGCGCGGGCCGCGCCAATCTTCAGGACGCATACGCCGCCATCCAAAACGGCGAGGCCTACCTTTACAACTGCCACATCGCGCCGTACTCCCCCGGAAACCGGTTCAACGTGGATCCATACCGGGTGCGCAAATTGCTGCTCCACGGTGCTGAGATCGTCAGCCTTTTCGGAAAGGTGCGCCAGAAGGGTTACACCATGGTTCCGCTTCGCCTTTTCTTCAATGCCAAAGGGAAGGCCAAGGTGATTATCGGCTTGGGGAAGGGAAAAAAGCTCTACGACAAGCGCGAGGCGATCGCCGAACGCGATGCTCAAAGGGAGCGGCAGCGGGAAGCCAGAGGCAAGGGTTGACGGTGGGGGTCCGGCAGGGTGGGATCGTTTCAAGGAACATGGGGGCGAGCTAGATTCGACGCCGGTAGTTTCGCCGCCGGAAGCGAGCCGAGGTTCCGTGCCTCGTTAAACAACGGGAAAAAGACAACTGCCAATAACAACTACGCTTTAGCGGCCTAAGGGCCGTCTAACGTCCGGCGGATCTTCTCCCGCGGGAACCGCACTGGGCGCAAAAAAGTGGGATACTCCTCCGGTGGCGTCCGGAAACGGAGGGGGAAACAAGAAGGACTGGCCGTCGGCTCACCCTTCCCTTGGGGGGAGCGCCGGTGAAATTTAAAGCAGGGGATACGCTCGTAGAAACCGACGGAGAAAGGCTGGCGGACCGGGGGGGCAGTACCCCCGCGCCTCCACCAATAAAGTTTGCACTGTGCGCCCGGCGTGGCGCCATTTTGGGGCATTTTCGCTATAAACGGATCGGCTTCAAACGGATCGGAAGGTTTTATTGTGGCCCTTCGCGGGGTTTTTTTATTGCGATTGGGAGGGTTGGGCTTTGGCCATCGGCCTGGTCGACTCGGGGGTAGGCGGACTCACGGTGTTGCGTGAGATTCGAAGGTTGTGTCCCACGGCGGACATCAGCTATCTGGGGGACAGCGCCCGTTTTCCATATGGCACCAAGACCATGGAACAGGTGGAGAGTTTCCTTTTGGAGGGCTTGGATTTCCTGGCGGAAATCGGGGTGGAGGCCGCGGTGGTGGCCTGCAACACCGCCTCCGCGGCGGGCTTGGAGGCGGCCCGTCGGCGTTACTCTTTTCCCATATTGGGAGTCATCGAGGCTGGAGCGAAACCGGCGGTGGAGGCCACTCGCTGCGGTAGGATTGGAGTGGTGGCCACCACGGCCACGGTAAGGTCGGGGGCTTATACCAAGGCCATCAGGGGCCATCTTGAGTCGGCGGTAATCCTGCACCGGAGCGGTCAGGAGTTGGTTGGGGAGGTGGAAGCGGGCCGGATGGAACCAAGCCGGACCGGCAAAATGGTCCTTAACCTGCTTTCCCCCCTGGTGGCCGCAGGAGTGGATGTTTTGGTTCTCGGATCGACCCACCTGGCGGTGGTCAGAGATGTTTTCCGGCGATTTGTTGGTACGGAGATTACGGTGATCGATCCGGCGAAGGAAACGGCGACCGAGGTGGCCGCGTTGGGCCTGGGTAACGGGAGTGGGAAGGTGGCCATTTTCGTCACCGGCGATCCAGATGCCTTCCGGCGCGCCGCGGGCGCGGTTTATTGCGGAGAGCCACCGGATGTAAAGAAGATTTTCCTGCCCGGAGGAAGCGGGCCGGCGGAGGAGAATTATACATAATGGAAAGAATGAAACTGACCATATTGGGCTGCCAGGGGCCCTATCCGGGGGCGGGGAAGGCCACCAGCGGCTACCTGCTGGAGGGGGACGGAGTCAGGTTGCTTCTGGATTGCGGGAGCGGTGTTTTGGGGCGATTGCAAAACCATTTGCCTCCGGGGGAACTGTCCGCAATTTTCATCAGCCATTTTCACTATGACCATTGGGCGGACCTCCCGGTGCTGCGCTATCTGTTGGAAGGCGGACGGCGTAGAGCACCGCTCCCATTGTTCCTTCCGGCCGGGGCACCGGAGGAAAAAGAGTTGGCGCAGGGATGGGCCTTTGCGCCCCGCCCGGTGGTCGAGGAAAGCTTGACCTTCGGGCCATGGGAGCTTTCCTTTCTGCGAACCAAGCACCCGGTGCCCTGCTACGCCATCAGGGTCACTGGGAAGAGACGGTTTGCCTATTCGGCGGATACCGGTTGGAGCGAAGAACTGCCGGAATTTTTTCGGGGCGCGGATTTGCTTCTTTGCGAAGCCGCGCTACAAGAGGCGAAGGGAAGCGGCGATGTGCACTTGACTCCGGGTCAGGCCGGAGCGGTCGCGGCGGCGGCGGAAGTCGGAAGGCTCCTACTCACCCACCTGCCGCCGGAAAGAGAAGGGGAAGCGGCACTGCGGGAGGCCCGGGAGAATTATCCGGCATCCGACCTGGTCGGGGAAGGAGAAGTCCATGAGTTTTGAACGGCCGGACGGCAGGGGATTTCGGGAGGGACGCCCGGTTCGGTTGACCAGAAATTTCACCCGATTTGCGGAAGGGTCGGTGCTGGTGCAGGTGGGAGGAACACTTGTTCTGTGCACCGCCAGCGTGGAAGACAAAGTTCCGCCTTTCCTGCGGGGCGGAGGCAGGGGCTGGATCACCGCGGAATACGGGATGCTGCCGCGGGCCACTCCCGCCCGCAACGTGCGGGAGGTTACCCGGGGACATCCGGGAGGGAGAACCCACGAGATTCAGCGCCTCATCGGGCGGGCGCTACGCTCGGTGGTGGATTTGGGATTTTTGGGGGAAAGAACCGTCTGGCTCGACTGCGATGTTCTGCAGGCCGATGGGGGAACCCGCACCGCGGCAATCACCGGAGCGTTTGTCGCCCTGGTGGATGCGTTGGGAACGCTTAGGGCAAAAAACAAGTTGGCTTTTTTGCCGGTGCGGGATTTCCTTGCGGCGGTCAGCGTTGGGGTGGTTGGCGGGCAACTGCTGCTGGATCTTTGTTTTGCCGAGGACTCGGCGGCCAAGGTGGATATGAACGTGGTGATGACGGGAGCCGGGAAATTGGTGGAAATCCAAGGGACGGGGGAGGAAGCTCCGTTTTCCAAGGTGGAGTTGGATGGGATGTTGGCCATGGCCCAGGAAGGGATCGCCAACCTGGTCAGGGCGCAAAAAGAAGCGTTGGGAGCCCTGGCGGAGGAGGTGGGCAAGAGGCAACGTGAAACTGGTGTTGGCAACAGGGAATCGGGGAAAGGCTGAGGAGATCCGCCGTTTGTTGGCCGACTGCCCGTGGGAGGTGGAGGATTTGCGTGCGTTTCCCGGTTTACCGGTGGCCGAAGAAACCGGCGCCTCATACCGGGAAAACGCCCGCATAAAGGCCGAATTGGTGTCCGGAATCACGGGGGAGATGGCTCTGGCCGACGATTCCGGAATTGAAGTGGCTGCCCTAAACTGGGGGCCGGGCCTTTTTTCCGCCCGCTGGGCGGGTCCGGATAAGGACGCCGAGGCCATCAACCGGCGATTGCTGGATGCCGTGGCCGGTATCCGGGGAGAAGGTCGCCGAGCGGTCATGCGTAGCGTCGTGGCCTTGATCAGTCCCGACGGCCGGAGTTGGTTCGGCGAGGGAGCCTGCGAGGGGGAAATTGCCACGGCCCCGGCCGGCGAAGAAGGTTTCGGTTACGATCCCATTTTTCGTCTCCCTGGTTTCAATTTGACTCTGGCCCAGTTGCCGACGGACGTGCGGGATTCGATCAGCCACCGCGGCAAGGCGGTGGGGGAGATCAGGGCGGTGCTGCTGAATTGGCGATGATCACGGTTGCGGTCATCAGCGATACCCATGGGAACATGACCAGACTCTTTCCCCTGAATCGGTGGTTGAAAGGCGTGCAGGGGGTATGGTACGCCGGAGACGGTTGCGCCGAGCGTCATCTGTTGGAGGAACAGTTGGGTTTCCCGGTGGCGGCCGTGGCCGGGAACTGTGACGAACCCGGCCTTTGTCCCCTGGAGGAAGTTGTGGAGGTGGCTGGGAAACGCGTGCTGCTGACCCATGGGCATCTCTACAAAGTGAAAAACGGGCTGTCCAGGTTGGAAGCACGGGCCCGTTTGTTGGGCGTGGAGGCGTGCATTTTCGGACACACGCATCTGCCGGCGCTGCTGGTAAAAGACGGCTTAACTTTCTTTAATCCCGGTTCGGCCGTGCGTCCCTGGGGAGGCTATCCGCCGTCTTACGGACTGTTGCATATCGGTGAAGGGATTTTGCGCCCGGAACTGCGGATGATCAAATGAGCTTTTGCCCAAAAGAGATACACCGAGCCACGTTCCGCCCGGCGGACCATGTGTCAAGGGACAGTGAAAATGTCACCCTAAAACGGCCTTAATGGGACTGAGAAAATGTCCCCTTTTGGATAAGTCATGGTGCATTATGTAAACATTCCGTGGTCTTGGTGGTTTGGGACTGTTGTTTCGTAAGTATTCGGTAAACCCGTTGGTCCAGATGCAACCGGGATAGTCCAAGTCCGGACACGGGTGATACAATAGCCTTGAAAAGGAGGGAGCCTTGCCCCAAATAAGGGCCGCAGGCCCCCCCAACCAATCCGAACCTTGACCCCTCCCTACCTGCCCATGTCCCCATTCCCAAGGGGTAGGTAGGGAGAGGAACGATTGTTTGTTGGGGGGCCTGGCTCGTGGCGCAGGGGCGTTTACGCCCCGAGGACCGTCGGCCGGGTTTGGGACCTGATCTCCAACAGCTTTAGATTTCCTTGACCGTAAATATCGTTAAAAACGGTAAGCCGGCTTAGGCTATCAACGAAGTTGGTTTTACCGATGGGTTTACCGAATGCTTACGTTGTTTCCAAGACTTCCTCCATGGGTGAGTCGGCGCCGGCTTAGGCCGAGGTTTCAGGATGGGGTCATGTTGTTCTTTTTGATTTTGGCAGACAGGTGAAACCAATTCTTGCAAGGGATAAGGCTGGCCATTGTATAGGGCGCTGATGGTCCCATCCAAGTGGGAAAGGATCAGGACCTTGCTCCGGGGAGCCATGGCCAAGACAGCACCCTTTGCTGTTAGGAAACGCCGATGCACCCTTGGGCTTGACAGAACCGAAAGTGCGTGGTAGGTTTGAAAAAATCCCATAGTGAAACAGGTGCCCCCTGTAAAGGGGATAATAGGGAAGTCCGTAGGGCGAGAGATTCCCTCTCGTAAGACGGCGCGGACCCGCCACTGTTCAACGGGTAGTCCACCACAAAATGTCACTGGCGCGTACCGCCGGGAAGGCGTGGTCGGGCAATGATCCGTAAGCCAGGAAACCTGCCTGTTTTGCCCATCATGTTAATTCCGCCTTCGGTTGATGAGGCGGAATACGGTCCGAGGACGATGGCAAAATCCTCAGCCAGATTTAATGTTGGCTGGGGATTTTTTATTTGACACCAAGGAGGTTTGGTGGGCCGTGACACAGATTGAGTACGCGCGGGCAGGCATCGTCACTCCGCAGATGCGCATCGTGGCCGACAAAGAAGGTATTCCCGTCGAAGAATTGGCGGTTCGGTTGGCCCGAGGAACGATCGTGATCCTGCGCAACGGAATGCGCAACTCGGAACCGGTGGCTGTGGGGGAAGGTCTCGCCGTAAAAGTAAGCGCCAGCGTGGGTACATCCGTGGAGCAGGCCGATCCGGAAGAAGAGGTGAAAAAGGCCGAGGTCGCCGTTCGGGCAGGTGCCGATACGGTTATGGATCTCAGCATCACGGCCATGGACCGCACCCGCCGCAGGATCTTGCAGGCTGTACCTCGACCGGTCGGAACGTTACCCATGTACCAGGCGTTGACCGAAGCCCGGGAAAAAGCCGGTTCCACGGTCAAGATGGGCGTTGAAGACCTGTTTGGCGTAATTGCGCAACAGGTTGCGGATGGGGTGGACTTCCTGGCCCTCCATTGTGCCACCAACCGGGATACCCTGGAGTCGGCCAAGAGGACCGGCCGCACCGATTGCTCGGTGAGCTACGGTGGCTCCCACCTGGTGGGGTGGATGGTCCACAATCAGATGGAAAATCCCCTTTATGAGCATTTCGATCGGCTGCTGACCATTTGTCATACCCATGACGTGACCCTGAGTTTGGCCGACGGGTGGCGTCCCGGTTGTTTGGCTGATTCCCTCGACGCTGCGCAGGTACGCGAGATGATTGTCCTGGGGGAACTGGTGCAACGGGCCAGGGAACAGGGGATCCAGGTGATGGTGAAAGGTCCCGGACACGTCCCGCTGACGGAGATCAACAACACCATCACCCTGCAAAAGAGACTTTGCGCAGGCGCCCCGTACTTTGTCTTCGGACCCCTGGTTACCGACATCACCCCCGGTTACGACCACGTCAACGCCGCCATCGGAGGCGCGGTCAGCGCCTTGGCCGGAGCCGATTTCCTGTGTTACGTTACGGCGGTCGAACACCTGCGGTTGCCGAACCGTCGGGAAGTGCAAGAGGGCGTAATCGCGGCGAGGATCGCCGCCCACGCAGCCGACTTAACCAGAAAACCCGGGGCTTGGCAATGGGATTGGGATATGTCCCGCGCCCGAAAGTCTTTGGATTGGGAAAAACAATTGGTCCTGGCCATCGACCAAGAGCGGGCCAGATCAATGCGTCAAACCCGCAGCGCCAACTCCGGGGACACCTGCGCCATGTGCGGCCGTTTTTGCGCCATGAAAGTGGTCGCCCAGTACTTGGGCAAAGAAGCCGATGTTTGTTGAACAAATCCAGTCGGCAACAAAGGAAGGTTTCGCCTCCGTACATGCGCCCGTCGCCTTTGGCGAGGGCAAGGAACAGACCTCCAGCGAAACCTTTGACGCCCAGTTCGCCGCCGGGGGCGGCTCCCGTGCTATGAAGGAAGGTTTCGCCTCCGTACATGCGCCCGTCGCCTTTGGCGAGGGCAAGGAACAGACCTCCAGCAAACGTGGAGTGAAGCTCCGGGATTCTATTCGCTTCGCGAAAGATCAAATCGGACCCCTCCGCTTCACTCTCCACCGACCGCATTGCGGTCGTACTAAAA
>JAJZBP010000175.1 GCA_021798855.1 Bacillota bacterium | reverse complement strand
TCCCCCGTCGGTCGTCCGGTAGAGGCCACCGCCGGTTTTCAGCCAGCCGCGGGAAAGCGAGAGGAAGTCGGCTTGCACCTCCGAAGCGGCGCCGGCCCCCGGCGGCAGGTTGACCTGGGTCCAGGTTTTCCCGCCGTCGGCGCTGCCGTACAGGGTGGAGCCGGCAACCAGCCACACGCCCTTGGTTCCGGCGGCCAGCGCCTGAATCTGCGGCAGGAAGCTTTCGCCCGTGGTCGGGCTCAAGGTGGCCAGCCGCTGCCAGTTCTTCCCGCCGTCCTTGGTCGCCAACAGGACGGTTTGGCCTGGCGGAGCCTGCCCCCAAATCTGGGCGACAGCCCACCCAACCAAAGCCGACCCGAAGCCCATGGAGTCGAAGTGGACTCCGGACGGGGCGGGCAGCGGTGTCCAGGTTTGGCCCCCGTCGCCGGTACGGTAGAGGAGTGGCTGGAAGAAAGGCAGGCAGGCGCTCAAGCCCCCGTGGCCACCCTGCCCAGGTCTCGCAACCGCCTGCCCTTTGCATTGGTAAGCCTTCTGCGTCACGTCCGCGCCGACCATGCCCAGAGCCCAGCCCTGGCTAGACCCGGTGAAACCGAAGCCCTGCAGGTTGGCGAAAGCATAGTTGCCGCGGAACTGGACCCGCCGCCAATTCCCGCCGCCGTCCACGGTGGCCAGGAGCCGATGGGGATCCTCCTCCACCCAGCCGTGGGTGGGGTCGGGAAAGGCCACCCCATTGATGGTCCCGCCGGCGGTCAACGGAATTCGGCCGGTCTTTGTCCAGGTCCGCCCTCCATCGTTCGTTCGGAGCAGGGCAAGGGGCATGTTGCTCGTCCCCAGGGCCCAGCCGTCCCTGCTGTTCCAAAAGCCCAAAGCGCCCGCCGGCACGGCGACGGCGGCGGCCTGGAACTGAACCCGCCAGACGCGGCCACCGTCGGTGGTGTGCAGAATGGCCTGGGTCCCCGCCGGGTCGGTGCTGTCCGTCCCAATGGCCCACGCCTCTTGGGAGTTTAATGGCGCCACCCGGTTCAGAAACCATCGGCCCGCTGGCTGCGCGGCCCCCAGGCTTCCGGTCGGGGAAACGATGCTGAGGGTGGACGGGCAATTTCCCTCGCCGCAGGTGGCCGTCCCCGGCGGGGCACCCTCCACCAGCCAGGCGCTTTTCCCGTCCCTGGCCGCGGTCAGGCCCGTCAGGAACCCGGACAGGCCGGCCAGCCGACGCCAACTGCTCCCACCATCGGTCGTGGCCAGCACCGGGTTGGCGCATCCGGACATCCCCAGGCACTCCATGCCGGCAAACCAGCCCGTCTTTCCCGGGGTCAACGCCGCGTATGCCGGGCCGCCCCCCCCACCTCCCGGATAGGCGCTGACGTGCCAACGGTTTCCGCCGTCGCTGGTGGTCAGCACTTGGGCCATGGGCCTTTGGGACAAAAGCCAGCCAACGCCGTTACCGAAATAACCTCCCAAGCCGTAAGTGCCCAAAGC
The DNA here is from genome assembly GCA_021798855.1 of Bacillota bacterium. GTDB lineage: Bacteria > Bacillota > Sulfobacillia > JAJZIM01 > JAJZBP01 > JAJZBP01. The sequence continues at coordinate 3,104 of JAJZBP010000175.1, read as the reverse complement.
CAAGGTGCCCGGGGAGGCGCCGGGGGACGAGGTGAAGGACGTTTGCGCGGCCAAATTCCACGAACCTCCACCATCGCTGGTGCGGTAAAGACTGGCCCCGCATTGCCCGTCGGTGGCGCAATTCCCCCCGGCGGTTAAGAGCCAACCGTCCTGAGGGTTGGCGAAGGAAACGCTGAAGCCAGGCGATCCCGGGGCACCTGAACCCACCCCCGCCGGCAGGGTTAGCCTGCTCCAGGTCTTCCCGCCGTCGTCGGAGGTGTAAAGGCCGCTTTTCCCTGTATCCCAACCGAAGCGGGCATCCAGGAAAGTGACCGCGCCCCCCGGATACGCCTCTTTCGCCCACTTCCCGCCACCGTTGGTGGTGCTTAAAAGCTCGCTTTGGCAACGGCGCGGGGTTCCGCCGCAGCGGCTGCCGGTTGCCCAGCCGTCCTGGGGTGAAACGAAGGTCACGTTTCCCAAACGCAGGGTCTTTGCGGACGTGGGGAGACTGGAGAATGCGGCGTTGACGGCCCCGGTTACCCGCAGACCGGCGAGGGATCCCTGCGTGGTTACCGTCTTCACCCCCGTTCCGGACCGGGGAGAGCCGGTGCCGCCGGTTGTGGGATGGTTTGTGGCTGCCGAACCGCATCCGGCCAACAGGATGCCCACAACCGCGAGCAACAAGCACTTTTGCCGAATGGTCGCCAACTCCGTTTCAGGCCGAGAGGCCAAGGTTTTCGGGAACACGCGCTCGGCGGGGATATGCCGGCCGGAAATGAAGCCATTTAATCACCTTCGGCGAACTCGGCAATGAACCGATCCAGATCGAAGTTGGTCAGTTTCGGCCGGCAGCAAAACTTGTGCTTCACCCCGCTACCGCACGGGCAGGGGGCATACGGGCCGGCCCCTTCCAGTTTTTCTTTTAAGGCTTTTTTCAGATCACCCAAATTTTCCGAGGGTTCAAACCCAATAATACAATGCATTCCAAAGCGATCACAGAGCCGGACGATCTTTTCTCCCTTTTCCTCCGAGGTTACCCGCACCACCACCGGGCGTTGTTCGGAGCCCCAAGACCCCGGGGCCAGCGCCGGTGGCCGCGCGGGCGGAGAAGGAGGGACTTCCCGCCGCCGCTCGCCCATATACATCTCGGCCAACGGCAGGAACGACTCCCAGTCGTCGATCTGAAGCTTCAGATTTTTCACCACGGCCGTGTCCACTTCCCCCCTCTCCACCGTGGCCGCCAGTTCCTTGAAGGCATGGCCGGCGCTCGATTCCGCGAGCGATGGCAGAAAGGGGATGGTCTCCCGGGAACCAGCGTGCAACCGGTAAAGCCGGTGCAACCCGCGGGCCAGTATTTCCCGCAGGTCTTCGTCCGCCAACTGCCGGTAACCGGCGGCGTGCACCAGCATCAGTCGCAGGTAACGGGACGCCGCTTCGGATTCGCCGATCAACGAAAGAAAGCTACCCAGTGACCAAAGGGATTCCACCTGAGTGGGATCCACCTGAAGCGACTGCTCGAAAGCCACCGTGGCCAATTCGGGCCTTCCACCTTTGAAATACATATTCCCCAGCCGGTTCCACAGGTAAGCATCCTCCGGCGATGCCCGCAAACGATTCAGGAAATGCTCTTCCGCGTCGGTGCCCCAGCGGTGGATGCTGCCGTCGAACAGCACGATTTTTCCCACGGCATAACCGCTTTTCCCCGGTTCGCCGGCCTGGATGACGGCGGTCATCAGCCCGAGCCAAAACAACGACGACGCCGGTTTCCAGTCCCCGGCGCCGTTGCACTCCTTGCAACGAAAGTAGCCGGTTGCTTGGATATAGTCGGTGCTTCCCACCATCGCATCCCGTTTTTCGGCCTGTTCCCAGCGTTCATAGTCCGCCTTCCAACGTTCGGCATCGTAACGGATCAGGCCTAAGTCATACTTTCCTTTTCGTCCGCAATGGCCGCAAATTAGTTCATGCTGGTTCGGTTTGTGTCCCCAGGGGATTCGGTTCGCGCCTTTGGCGACCTTACGGGCGTATGCGCCGGGCAACATGGACACGGTGGGCTTGTCCTTGACCGACTTCTGACCGGTAATCAAGCTGATTAACTCGGGATTGATGGCTGCATGTGGGCTTGCCAACTCTCAACCTCCCCGGGATATTTTTCAGGGCAACTCGCCTTGAGACAGTTAGGGAACGTCGCCGTCTTTTCCTGCTTTGAGCTTCGCCCCAAAAACGACGGCGACGCAGGGGGGGCATCCCCCGCGGCGCCGTCCTCAACCTCACCCCCCGCCCCCGTGCCGCACCACCACCCGTGTCGCCAGACCACCGCGACTTTTGAACTCGGCCTCCACTTCCATCTCCACCGGCGCCAACAGCGCCACCAGGTCCTCCAGGATGCGGTTCACCGCGTGCTCCTGCAAAATGCCCACGTTGCGAAACTGCAACAAATACAACTTCAACGATTTCATCTCCACCAGCAGGCGGCGCGGCACATAGCGCACGTGCAATTCAGCGAAGTCCGGCAGGCCGCTCCACGGACACACGCTGGTGAACTCGTCCGTGTGGATGTCCACCCGGGTCCGCCGGCCCGGATAGGCGTACTCCAGCGTTTCCAAGGCCTCCCGCGTCACCGCCGCCTCTTTTTCGACGTCGTAACGATGCTCGTTTCCCATTTCTTCCTCTCCTCGCAGTCAAAGTACAATTAAAAAAAACTCCGCGCCGCACAATAAAGCAACGGGAGGTGAAAAAATGGCGGTAGGACAGAAACTGCACGTTTGCCTGAACCAGTGTGAAACCGTGGCCACCACCCTGCGCTCCTTCGCCCTGGAAACCCAGGACAAAAACGCCAAAAGTCTCTACACCCAACTGGCGGAAACCATGGACAACCAGGTGGTCACCCCGTTGCGCGCCCGCGTCAACCACGCCGAAGCCGAGGAACCGAGTTACAAGGTTTACCAGCAGAATACGTCCAGGTCTTAGCATCGCCCTTTTGGTTGGGGGGGCAGCCGGTTCGGCTGCCCTCTTAATTTGGGGAACTGCCCTCCTCCAAACGGAACTCATCTCCCCGCACGGTCACCTTCACCGTCATCGCGTCTTTCAGTTCCCCCCGCAGGATGCCCATGGCCACCTTGTCACCG
>JAJZBP010000174.1 GCA_021798855.1 Bacillota bacterium | reverse complement strand
AGAATCCCGACCGCGGCAACCTGGAACACCTGCTCCTTTACAGCGGCGTCTCCATCGCCTTCATGTATATCTTCGGTATGTTCCCCATCGGTTGGATCATGCAGAATTTCACGTTGACCGACTTCTGGCGCTGGTGGGTGGTCCACCTCTGGGTGGAGGGGACCTTCGAGTTCTTCGCCATCGTGGTCACCGCCTACGCCCTGGTGGCCCTGGGGTTGGTGGACCGTTTGACCGCCGAACGGGCCACCTACTTCGAACTGATCCTGGTTTTCCTGGGCGGCATCCTCGGCACCGGCCACCACTATTATTGGATCGGCGACACCTCGGTTTGGATCGCCCTCGGGAGCATGTTCAGCTTCCTGGAGGTATTGCCACTATTGTTGTTGGTGATCCAAGCCCTGCACGAAAAACGCCTGCTGGCCGGCGCCCGTGATTTCCCCCAGGGCGCCGCCTTCAAGTTTTTGGCGGGTTCGGGCTTTTGGAACTTCTTCGGAGCGGGGGTGTTGGGCGGACTGATCAACTCTCCGCTGATCAACTATTACGAACATGGCACCTTCCTGACCCTGGCCCATGCCCACGCCGCCCTTTTCGGAGCCTTCGGTCTCCTCGGTCTGGGCCTTTTGTACTTCGCCCTGCGCAACATCGTGCAGCCGGAATACTGGAGCGACCGGTTGCCGAACGCAGCCTTCTGGCTGATGAACGCCGGTTTGGTTCTGTGGCTGGCCCTGAACCTCCTGCCGATTGGCTTCATGCAGTTGGCCGCCTCCTTCGACCACGGTTACTGGTACTCCCGCAGCTTGGCCTTTTACAACACCACCACCTTCTGGCAATGGCTGCGGATGCCCGGGGACATCGTCTTCAGTTTGGGCGTCCTGCTCATGGCCGTCGACATCGTGCTGAAGGTGCGGCACCTGCGGAGGGCGACCGCGGAATAACGCGGTGAACGTCCGCCAACGGAGGGTCGGAAAGAAGCGCGGGCCGGTCGGCCCGCGCTTCTTGATTCTCGAAGCCGTTCAGTATGACTGCAAAGCAGTCGGTGGAGAGTGACGCGAAGGCGTCCAATTCGATCCGCCGCGCTTGTGCGGTCCGCCGCGGGAGGGGGTGCCCAACGTGCCGGTACGCTCGGCCGCTGAGCGGTGTCCCCCATCAGGGGAGGGAGGGGCACCAAATTGGCACGTTGGGGGAGGCTCCCGAATCAAGGGACGGCTTGCCGTTCCCACCTCAACACAGGGAGGGGAACCAAATTGCCGCCGCGAAGCGGATATGATGCCGTAGCGTCACTCCACGTTTAGTTGCTTGCGGCCACGGAGCCGTCACCCGAGAGTTGCAGGATGCGCGGTCCACCCGCCGGACTTGAAACGGGTCGATTGCCGTCCGGCGCCGACGCGTGATCGCTTTTAAGACACTGCCCCAAGCCGACGCCGCCCAGCGGCACGCCCACCCGCAAAGCCAAGCATTCGGTGGCCGTGATCAGGCCGCCGGGGAAGCTTCGCAGGAATGGGTGACGATTCTGCGCTTGGGCTTGCACTCCGGACTGACCACCAGTCTGTAATCCGGCACGATCTCCGACCTGTGTTCCCATGTGCGCCACCGCTTGCGGCACCACCGAAAAACCCAAGGCTCCGGCAATTATGACGGAAAGGCTGAGCGCGGCGGCCAAAAAAATTTTCCCGAACATTTCAATCTCAACTCCCTTTCGTCACCTACTTTCGCGCCAAACCAAGATTTTGGATGGGTCGGAAAGAAAAAATTTTAAAGCCCCCTTGACTATGACGCAACGTCACCGTTTATCATACCACTCAGAAAGGAGGTGTCGCCTTGATCAAAGGTTATTATCGGACCAGCGAGTTTGCCGGGAAAGTGAACGTGTCGGTCCGCACCCTGCGTTATTATGACCGCCAGAAACTGCTTTCGCCCTCGCGCCGCAGCGACGCCGGATACCGGCTCTATACCGACGAGGACGTGGTCCGTTTGCAACACATCCTCGGGCTGAAATTCCTCGGTTTTTCCCTGGCGGAGATTCGGGCCTGCCTGTCTGCCGGGCCGATGCGCCTACCGGAACTGCTCAGCCAGCAAAAAAAGCTGATGCTGGCCAAGCAGAAACAGGTGGAAAGGATCATCGAGGCCATCGCCGAAACCGAAAGCCTGTTGGAAGCCGGCCGAACGGACTGGGACGAAATCTTCAAAGTGATCAAGGCCATCCAAATGGAACAGAAGGAAACTTGGGTAAGCGACTACTTGACCCCCGAACAGCAGGCGAAACTGCGGGAACTGGCTGACCGATCTTATTCGGAAGAAGCCCGCCGGCACCTGGCCGGACGGGGAGAATGGACACAGGAGGACCAACAAAAGGTCAATGAACGATACGTCCGGCTCAATGCTGAATTGAAACGGATCATGGCCGAGGGATCGCCGCCGTCGAGCCCGGCCGCCCAGGCCGTGGCCGAATTGCAAATTGAACTGATCGACGAATTCACTCAGGGCAATCAGGCCGTGCGGGAGGGCGCGTGCAACTTTTTGGCGAATTATCACGCCTTGCCGGAAAAAGAGCGCCCGCCGATCAACATGCCGACGCCGGAGGAGTTGGCTTTCCTGCAAGAAGCCATGACCATACGCCGCCTTGCGCGGAACTGAACCGACGCACTTGGCGTTACCAGCATCCGAGGACCGTTGAGGCATGGGTTGCCCCCCTCAACGAGTCGGCGGTGTGGTAACAAAAGTCCGGTTACCCGAAGGAGGGGGTTGCGCTCCGAAACCTTTGGTCGGTCCAAGCAGACGGCACATTGACTTTGAGGTGATCCTTGGGACAACGCAAACAACCTCCCCCCACGGAGGAAGGGTTTTTCCGCAGAAAATGGCCAAGGCGCCGGAGGGCCTATTCCTCTTTGCCCGGCAAGTCCCCCTCCGCCTCTTCCACCCGTTCGGTCAGCGGCATCCGCTCTTTGCCCCACATCAGGCGCAGGTACCACAGGAAGGGCACCAAGAGCAGAACGGCAAAGAGCAAAAAACCCCCGATGGTCACGTCGATCGGCAGGGTAACCAAACTGTAGGGAACCCCCGGCGGGTGAAAGACGCCGGTATGCATTTCTCCGTTCATCGCTTCAACTCCCCGGTGGCGTGTTGGAAACGGTGCGAAAACCGATGTACGGCTCCCGGGCGGTGGGCAACACCGGGTTGCGCTGGTAGGCGCGGGCGCTCAAGACGTCGCTCATGTAGGAGCCGCCCCGGGTCACCTTGAAGTCCTTCCATTTGTAGAAGGTCCAGTTCGCACCCGCGTTACCCGGGTATGGCTTGAAGTCGCTGCCGGTCCACTCCCAGACGTTGCCGGCCATGTCGTAAAGGCCGTAGGGACTCACCCCCAATGGATAAACCCCCACCGGCGTGGCGTGCCCCACGGCATATTCGATGTTGGCGTGCTGCCCCACCCAGATGTTGTTGCCCACCCACCTATTGCCCCAGGGGTAGGTGAAAGCCTGCGTTCCCCTGGCCGCCAACTCCCATTGCGCCTCGCTGGGCAACGCCTGCCCCGCCCAGCGGGCGTAGCTTTCCGCGTCGTACCAACTCACGTTGGTCACCGGCCAGAAGGCCTCGCCGGCCGGGAAGTTCTTCCCGTTCCATCCCGGGGGGGCCGGATAACCGGTGGCATCCAGAAATCGCTTGTATTCCAAATTGGTCACCGGATACTTGCGGATCCAAAAACCCGGCAGCTTGACCCGGTGCGCCGGCCGGTCGTAAAGGTCGGAATCGGTGGAACTGCCCATAACGAATGTGGCCGCCGGCACGTAGACCATGGTGCCCAACTTATTGATCCCCACCGTGGCCTGCGGTCCGGAACCGGCGCCGGCCGCCTGACGGATGTAGGCCAGGTTCTCCGAGGACAGCACCACCCCGTGCAACGCCGTCCCCACCAATAGGCAGACCAACCCCGTGATCATCAATTTCGCCCCGTAGCGCCCCAAAAAAGCACCGATCTTTTGCACCCGGCAAACTCCTTTACCAATATATACCACCCGGAAAACAAAGGAGAGGCCACCGCCTCCCCTTCAATTATTTTCGATTATTCCCTCCGTTGCGACGGGACGGACGCCACCCTCAGGGTTGCAGTCCACGGCCTCGCTCATCCAGGCCTGGACGTGGGGACGGCCACCGGCAAAAGAACCTTTCCGGAAAAAACGCGATCTAATAGGTGATCAGCGGAATCGGGGTCCAGATACCCAGGGCAATGATCAGAATGCAAACGTAAAGCAACACCGTCGCCGTGACCGCCAGCACCGGCCATACTCCGGCGTTTCCCTCTTCGGCCATCCCTCTCCCCCCCCTCCAAACGCTCATCTTCGGAAAGTATGCACATTCAAAAATAAACCAAGGCTATTCTAGCATCGCCCCCTTCATTTGGCAAGGGTATTTTGCATTTTTTTTAGCCCCTTTTCTTTCAAAACATTCGGGCAGGATTTCAGACAACGGATGGCCAATTGATCCCCAACAGCACTTTCCAGCGGGGGTGACACGTCATCAACTCCACGGTCTACACCATCATGTTGGTGGTTCCTGAACTTTTCCTCGGCATCCTTTTCGGCATCCTGGCCATATCCATCTTC
>JAJZBP010000173.1 GCA_021798855.1 Bacillota bacterium | reverse complement strand
GTTCGCCACCGGGGGTGGCTCCCGTGCTATAAAAGTGGTGGCCATTTATCCAGGCACCTTTGACCCGGTCACCAACGGCCATTTGGACGTGATTGGCAGGGCGGTACCTCTATTTGCCGAGTTGCGGGTGGCGGTCTTCAATAATTCGGCCAAGGAGCCTCTCTTCAGCCTGGAAGAACGGCGGGAAATGTTGAAGGAAGCGGCCAGGTGGGACAACGTGCGGGTGGAGGCTTTCTCGGGCCTAACCGTGGAATACGCCCGCCTGCATCGGGCCAGAGTGATCGTCAGGGGGTTGAGGGCCGTGCTGGACTTCGAACACGAGTTCCAGATGGCCTTGATGAACAAGCAGATCGCGCCCGAACTGGAGACCCTTTTTCTCCTGACCAGCAGCCAGTATGCCCATCTCAGTTCCACCATGGTCAAGGAACTGGCTTCTTACGGGGCGGCTTTGAAAGGACTTGTCCCCGCCTTTGTGGAAGAAAGACTGCACCGGAAATACCGAACGGGCTAGGGCAGACCGGAGCGGAGGGAGGTTTGACGGGTTGAGCAACGTAGCGGAACTGCTGGCTTCCTTGGAGCGCAGCATCGAAAAGGCTCCCATGGTGCCGTTCAGCCAGAGGGTCCTGATTGACGGCGACCGGGTTCTGGGCTACATAGACGAGATCCGACGGGTTCTGCCGGACGAATTGCAGGAAGCGCGGCAGGTGGCCAGGGAACGGGAGCACATCCTCTTGGAAACCAAAAAGGAAGCCGAAGCGATCCTGTTGGAGACCAGGGAACGGGCGAAAAAACTGCTGGAGGAATCGGCGATCGTGACCGAGGCCAAGGAAAAGGCGTCGGCCATCGTGGAGGGAGCGCAAAAGACCTCCCGGGAGATCCGGCAGGGAGCCAGGGAGTATGCGGACGAACTCCTGGCGGCGGTGGAAGAAAAGATCATGGGGGTTTACCAGCAACTGCACCGGGACCGTGAACAACTCAGGGGCGGAAAAGTGGCGGGCTGAATTCAGGGGGCTGCGGTTGGGGGTGGAACGTGCATTTGCGTCGATTCCGCCGGTGCCTTTTGCAAGTGCTCAAACAACGCCCGAGCGACTTTGGCGTTCATGCCGGGTACGGCCCGCAATTCCTCCAGGGTGGCGCGACGCAGGCTCTGCGTTGACCCGAAGGCGCGCAGGAGGGCGATCCGGCGTTTGGGACCGATACCCGGCGCGTCCTCCAGGGGGGAGGACAGGGAGACCCGGCGGCGCAGGCTCCGGTGGTAACCCACGGCGAAGCGGTGGGCTTCATCGCGCAATCCTTGGAGCACCAGCAGGGCAGAACCGCTGGGCAACCTGATCGGATGGGCATCGTCCTTGCGGAAAAGGAGTTCTTCTTTTTTGGCCAATCCAAAGAGGGGGATGTTTCCCAGGCCGAGATCCTCCAAAACGGCGGCGGCGGCACCCACCTGGCCCGGTCCCCCGTCCACCAGGATCAGGTCGGGAAGGGGGCCGTTTTCCGCCAGACGATTCCGGTAGCAGCGCCCGACGACTTCGGCCAACATACGGAAGTCGTCGGGCGTGTCGCCGCTACGGATGCGATAGCGCCGGTATTCGTCCTTGGCCGGGCGCCCGTCCAAGAAGACCACCTGGGAGCCGACCGCATCCCGCCCGCTCCAGTTGGAGACGTCGAAGCCTTCGATCCGGTTCGGCACCGTGGGAAGATCCAGTTCCCGCCTCAGGTCGGCCGGGGAGGGGCGGTTTTGCAGGGTTCTTCGTTCGTTCAGCGAAAGGAGGGCGTTCCGGGAGGCCAGAGCCACCAGTTCCCGTTTGATTCCCCGGTGGGGAACGCGCAAAGTGACCGCGCCGCCCCTTTTTTCGGCCAGCCAGCGGGCGATGATTGCCCTTTCGTCCGGCTCCCGCTCCAGCCAGATCTGGGGAGGGATGGCCGGTGCCGCAGCGTAGTATTGCTTCAGGAACGCGGCCGTCACTTCGCCGTCTTTCCGCCCGGCGGAGCCGGTCAATGGGAAGGAGTTTCGGCCAACCAGTTTCCCGCGGCGGAGGGTGAAGACCTGGGCTTCCGCTTCGTCTCCATCGCGGGCGACGGCGACGACGTCCAGGTCTTTTTGGTTGGTGAAGACCATCTTTTGGTTTTCACTGATCTTTTCCAGGGCTGCCAAACGGTCGCGGGTTTGGGCCGCCGCCTCGAAATCCAGGGCTGCGGCTTGCCCACGCATCCTGCCACGCAGGTCCCGGAGGACGGCGTCGCTCTTTCCTTCGAGGAAGGCCTCCATTTGCGCCGCCGCGGCCAGGTAGGAAACCATGCCGGCGGGGGTGACGTCCGGGCGGCAGGGGGCCAGGCAGCGGCCGATGTGGAAGTCCAGGCAGGGCCGGGACGCCGAGCGCATTTTGCTGTCGGTGCAGGTCCGCAGGGGGAAGACGCGCCGGAGGGTCTTGATGTTTTCCCGCAGGATGCTCGTGCTGGGATAGGGGCCGAAATAACGAGCGGAATCCTCTCTCAGGGAGCGGACCAGGGAAAGGCGGGGTTGGGGTCCGGGACCGATGCGCAGGTAGGGGTAATTTTTGTCATCCCGCAGGAGAATATTATAAGGTGGACGGTGTTCCTTGATCAGGTTGGCTTCCAGGATCAGGGCCTCAACCTCGGAGTCGGTGGCGATGGTTTCCACGCTTTCGATCTTTTGCACCATCAGGGCAATCCGGGGGGTTAGGGAGCGCCCGGAGCCGAAGTAATTCTTGACCCGCTGCCTCAGGGAGACCCCTTTGCCGATGTAAAGCACTGCTCCAACCCGGTCACGAAAGAGATACACTCCCGGCCCGTCGGGGAGGAGGGGAAGGATGTCCAGCGGGTTGCCGGTGAGAATGGCCAGCTTAATCCACCGCCTTCTCTTAATCGGTGGAAGCGGTGGCGGCGCCGCCGCGCCCCAGGCACATGGCCATTCCGGCCAGGGACAGGAAGGCGGCGGTCAGCATGGCCCAGTGGAAAGCCAATGGGAAATACGCGCCGGAGACGGCGCCCGTGGCGCCGGCGGGCCCGCCACCGAAAACCGCCAAAATGTAGCCGCCGACGGCCACGCCGGCCACCATTCCCGTGCTTCTGGCCAAGGCCATCACCCCCGAGGCGATGCCCCGCTGGGCGGAGGGAGCGGAACCAAGGATGGCGTTGGAGTTGGGTGAAACGAAGAGTCCGACGCCGGCGCCGGCCAGGGCCAACCGCCAGATTACGGCGGCGGGATTAAGGAAGGAGGGGAGCCAGGCCAGGGACGCGGCGGCCAGGGCCAGGAGCGCCATGCCCAGAGCGGTCAGCAGTTGGGAACCGGCGCGATCGGAGATGCTGCCGGCGATGGGGGTCAGCACCACCATGACCACCGGCATGGCCGTCAACAGGAAACCGGCTTGGTCCGGGGAAAGACGACCATAGTCCAGAAGGTAAAAGGGTAGCAGGAACATGAGGATGAAGACCACGGTGTAGTTTAAAAAAGCGCTGGCCACGCTGGAACTGAAGAGACGACGGCGGAACAGCCGCAGGTCCAACATCGGCTCAGCCGTTCGGGACTCCCAGCGCAGGAAGAAAACGCCAGACACCGGGGCCACGACCAACAGGGACAGGGTCGGCCAGGACCAACCCCAGGACGGTCCCTGACTCAACAAAAGCAGCCCGGACAGCAGGGCCGTACCGAAAGTGGCCGCTCCCGCCAGGTCGAAACGTTCTTTTCCGGTCGAACGGTCTTCGCCGATGACCAGAACGGACAGGATGATCCCGAACACGCCGACGGGAAGATTGATAAAAAAGACCGCCCGCCAAGTGGACAGGGAAGCCAGGAAACCGCCCAGCACCGGACCGATGGTGAGCCCCAAATAGGTGAACAGTCCCTGCAGACCCAGCGCCTGACCGCGGCGCGACGGGGGGAAGGCCAGGGTGAGAATGGCCGGTCCGGCGGCCATCATCATGGCGCCTCCGGCAGCCTGCAAAAGGCTTGCGCCGATCAGGAAGAGGAAGCCGGGAGCGATGACGGCGGCGCCGGAGGCGACGGTGAAGAGTAAAAAGCCCAGACAGTAAATGCGTTTGTGGCCGGCCATGTCCCCGAGCCGGCCGAAGATCGGCAGGAGGACGGCCAAAGCCAGCAGGAAGCTCATGGCCACCCACTCCACCGTGGTTACCGGCAGGCGAAAATCCCTGGCGATCAGGGGCATGACCACGTTGACGATGCTGGAGTTAAGACCGGTGACGAAGGTTCCAACCCCGATTGCGGCCAGGATCCACCATTGTTTGGCTGAGCCGGGCGAAGCGGAAATGGCTCTCCCTCCTATTGCCGCCGGGGACCGACGGTTGCCGGTGGACAGAACGGCGGTGGGTGGTCTAAAATAATCATATTATAGATGTCCTCCACGCCGCGATGCAACGTGGAATCGGCCGGGAAACCGGCCCGAATCTCGGCGGGACCGCGGCGAAAAGGAATCCGTCGGGACGATGGGCAAGGCGCGGATGGGGTGCGGCGGTAAAGGCAGGAGGCGTGGGTTTGGAAGAATGGCTCCTGGAGAAGCTGCGCTGTCCGGCCTGCGGCCGCGGGGGGCTGAGGACGGCGCGCACGGGGAATGACCTGGCCTGTTCCGAATGCGG